>RFJS01000586.1 GCA_003694825.1 Verrucomicrobiota bacterium
ACCCGCATGCCCTCCTGGAGCACCGTTCGCGAGCGCACCGTTCCGCGAAGCCGGTCCAGATCCGCACGAAGCGTATCCACTTCCTGAATTCTCTGCTCCCGCTCCTCGGGCGGCAGGTCTTCCTCCGGGAAGTCGATGTAGGCTTCCACGCCGGCGCAAATGTCGAGCAGCCGGTCGACCACATCCTTCATCCGCCGCTCGAGCTCACCCGAGAGCTGCCGAAGCGCGAATTCGAGTGAGCGCTCGCTGCGGGCGCGGATAACGTCCATCACCGCCTCGGCCCGGGTGAGATCCATGCGGCCATTGAGAAACGTCCGCCGGGAAAACTCTCCGGGCTCGGCCATGCGGCAGCCACGGCGGCACAAATCCTCCACTATCCGTTTGATAATAAACGGGTTACCGTGAGACGAAATCTCCAGTACATCCTCGCCGGTATACGACTTCGGGGCCGCGAAAAACGTAAACACCGCCTCGTCGATCCGGCTGCCATCCACCGCCCGGTATTCACCGAACCACGCCCGCCAGGGTAGGGGAGGGCGTCCGTTTCGCAGCGCACATGCCGTCTCACGCGCCAGCGGGCCGCTGACGCGGATCACGCCGATTGCCGATTCGCCGGTCGGCGTCGCCGGCGCAACGATGGTGTCTGTTTCGACCATTCGTCGCACCGAAAGCGACCGCTGGCCTCATGGCAATACCGTCGCGCTTGTGGATGCGCCGCCGGCTCCTCTCACTGGCTCTCGCAGGAGAAGCGCGACGGCGTTGCGATGACCGAAACCGCCCGCGGCGCCATTTCCGCCCCGGCATGCCTTCCGCCGGTCGGCACGCGCCGCCGGCTGGCCACCACGGAGCTACCCTTCGGTCTCGACCGAATTCGACTCGGCCAACGCCATCCCTCCGGAGACCTGCACTTTCGACATGATTTCGGCCGCGATCTTGTCGGCGATCTCCTTGTTTTCGGCGAGGAACTGCTTGGCCGCCTCCCGCCCCTGGCCGATGAGGTTGCCGTCGTAGGAAATCCACGCGCCCTTCTTTTCGAGCACCTTCTGCTCGATGCCGAGATCGAGCAGCGAACCGGTGCGCGAGATGCCCTCATTGTACATGATGTCGAACTCACACTCCGTGAAGGGTGGGGCGACCTTGTTCTTCACGATCTTCACGCGAGTCCGGTTCCCCCGCACCTTCCCGGAGGGATCCTTGATCTGCCCGATCCGCCGGATGTCCATGCGCACCGACGCGAAAAATTTCAGGGCTCGGCCACCCGGTGTCGTTTCCGGATTTCCGAACATCACACCGATCTTCTCGCGGATCTGGTTGGTGAAGATGCACACACACTTCGTTTTGCTCACCACACCGGTCAGGCGCCGCATCGCCTGGCTCATCAGCCGGGCTTGCACGCCCACGGTGCTGTCTCCCATCTGACCATCCAGCTCCTGCTTCGAAACGAGTGCGGCAACCGAATCGACCACGATCACGTCGATCGCATTCGAACGGATCAGCGTCTCGGTGATGTTCAACGCATCCTCGCCGCTATCGGGCTGTGAGACCAGCAAGTCGTCGAGGTTCACGCCGACGGTGCGCGCATACTTCGGATCGAGCGCATGCTCCACGTCGACAAACGCCGCGAGCCCGCCCTGACGCTGCGCCTCGGCAATCACGCTCAGACACAGCGTCGTCTTTCCGGAAGATTCCGGCCCGTAGATCTCCACGATGCGCCCCAGTGGCAAGCCCCCGACGCCCAGCGCAAGATCCAGCGCCAGCGACCCCGTCGACACGGTCTGCACCTCCATCTTCGCCGCGGAGCCAAGCCGCATGATCGCGCCGTCACCATACTGCTTGGTGATCGATGAAAGGGCGAGATCGAGGTTCTTTTTCCGCGCGTCGTCCGCGCTGACTTTGGAGGAAGAGCTTCTGGCCATGATGTGATTCGACAATCCGTGGGATAATGGGAAAAGAGGCGGAAAAACCGCACGCGTGAACGTTCGTCCAGTTGTTGGACCGCTCCGCCAGCGAGCGCAAGCCCGATATCCCGCCGCGCCGCAGGAAAATCACCCACCGTCCCTGCCGCAGCGCTCACACGCCCGGCCGC
>RFJS01000587.1 GCA_003694825.1 Verrucomicrobiota bacterium
GAGATAGACGTCTCGGTTCGCGTCGAAGATCGCCCGCGACATCCGGTCAAAGTCCCGTCCCACACTGACGCCTTTGAGATGAATGATGCTCACCCGTCCATCGTAGACGATGCGATGCCCCGCCCGCGCCACCCGGATGCACAGGTCGAGATCATCACCATACATAAAAAACCGCTCATCGAAGACCGCGTGCGGCGCCGGCTCGGCGACGGCCTCGAAAAGCGAACGTCGGCCCATCATGAACGCTCCATTGATCGCCCCGACATCATAGCTCCCATCCTCGGGCAAGTGCGTCAGGTTGTATCCGGAAAACAAGGGTACACTCGGGAATGCCGCCGCCAGGCCCACCGCCCGGCAAAACCCGTCCCACAGCGTGGGAATCGACCGCCGGCACGCCAGGTCCATCGAGCCATCCGCCTGCACGAGCTTCGGCGAGATCATGCCGATGTGCTCGTCGTCGCCGAGCCGCTGCAGGCAGTGCGTCAGCGCCAGCTCGTTGACCTCCGTATCCGGATTAAGAAAGAGCACGTATTCTCCCGTCGTCGCCGCGAATCCCCGATTATTCCCCCGGCCGAAGCCGAGATTCTCCTCCGGCACGATGCACCGCACCCACGGGAAACGTTCCGCGATCAGCCCCGGCACACCATCCGCACCCAGGCTGTTGTCCACCACCACGACCTCCACCGCGTGCCCCGACAGCTCACGCGGGATCGAACCGAGGCAGGCCCCGATCTCCGCCCGCGACCTGTAGGCCACGATGATGACCGTCAAAAGAGGTGCTCCTTCAGCGGGCATCGTCCATCTCCCTTAACCAGGCGCACATCTGCCGATACCGGCTCTCCCACGTCTGTCGCCGCGCTTCGGCGATGCGGTCGCTGCGCTGCTCCGGACTGCGATAATCCCGCACCGCCGCTTCCACTTCGGCCACAAAACCGGACACATCATCGGCGATGCGGACGTGGGCCTTCAGCACGCGTCGAATCTCCGGCAACGGCGTCGCTACGATCGGCAACCCCGTCGCAAGGCACTCGAACGTCTTCGCCGGAAGCACGCACCGTGTGTATTCGTTAATTGCATATGGCAGGATAATCACATCCGAGCGGAAGATAAACTCGCGCAGGCGGGCATGGGCCTGCGGCCCCGGCAAATCGACATTCGAAGGCCATCGCCAACCGGTGACAACCGGGCCCACCAGTGTGATCCGCCACGCGGGACGCCTGCGCGCGATCCCCTCGACCAGGGGAAAGTCGAAATGCTGCCGATGCATATGCCCGTAGTAGATCAAAGTCACCGGACGATCAGCCGGCCGCTCTCTCCCGGGCCCCTCCGGCAGGAACCGCTCGACCTCGGTCCCATGGGGCAGCACCTCGATCCGGCGAGCCGCTCCGCGGTGCCTCTCGGCCAGGGGCAGCGACGGCACGACCGTGAGGTCCGCTCTTTTCAGCAGCCGTGCCTCGCGTTCGATATAAGAACGCGGAACTCCTCTTACCGCCGCAAAATTGTCGGTGCACTCATACACCAGCCTGCGATGCGGCACGCGATCGACAAGCGCCAGCGCGGCGCTCGACGCGGTATAGGTGACGATCGCCTCGACTCCATCCGCCAAGCCGTCCCGGTGGCGGCGGACCCACCGCGCCACGAGCACGCGATTGCACCAGTCGAACAACGCATTGGTCGATGGCAGCACCAATGGCCTCACCACGCGAACTCCATCCGGAACCGGTTCCCGGACCCCGCCATCTCCACCGTCGGCAACGCCACACAACACCAGCAATCGGCGCCAAATACGCGGCAGGTCGGAAAGGCGCAGGCGCCGGATACCGGGGATCTCCACGAACCACACCTCGAAATCCCTGCCGAACCGGGCGGCCATGGCCTGGTGCCGCTGCCGGAGATAATCCCAGGCGACATTCGAGAGAAAGAGAACACGCGGCCTTTCGCGAACGGACATCATGAATTCCGATAAACCTCGCTCATTCGCATCGGCCCGTAACGACGCAACCGGTCAACATAGGTGCCGATGTTCTGCATTCGAAAGCGGAGAAGAGCGAATCCCGCCTTCAGTGCGCCAGCATCGCGAATCGAAGCGAGTGCACGCGCCTTCTCCGCGCGAACGAGTTCCTCCTGCCTGGAAAGCTGCCCCGGCTGCAGTCGAAATGCGGCC
>RFJS01000588.1 GCA_003694825.1 Verrucomicrobiota bacterium
CTTTCTGCGGACGATGCCACCGATTATCGGGTGATGGTGGCCAACGAGGCCGGGGGCACATGGGCGGTCGTGAAGCTGAGCCGATTCGAGCCGCGGTGGGATCTGGGGAAGACGCTCGATTTCGAGTCCATCCCGTGGGCCGCCGCTGCTGGAATGTTCGATTTTGAATACGGAGAGTCCGTCGCCGGGGAATCGTCCATACGGTTGACGGTCTCGGAGGCCGGTGAGCGGCGGGAGATGCAGGCGCGCATGGTCGGGACGGGCGAGCTGCGTTTTTATGTGAAGCGGGCGTTTCCCGGCGAGGATGCCGTGTTCGAGGTGCGGGTCGATGGCGAGCCGGTGATGACGTTGCGGGATGATACGTCCGGTTCGTGGGAGAAGGTGCGCGTGCCGATCACGCGGGATGGGAGCCTGGTGAGGCTCGTGCTGCGCAAACCGGGGCGGCTGAGCCAGGAGGACTACCGCGTGTGGATCGATGCCATGGATTGGCTTTCGGACAGGCTGAGCTTCGTCCAGCAGCCTTCCGGTGGTGATTTCGCGCTGGGCGGTGTCGTGCGCCTCGCGGCGCGGGCGACGGGGGCGCGTCCGATCCGTTATCGTTGGTATCACGACGGTGCCCTGGTGGAGGGCGCGGACGGCCCGGTCCTCGAGATCGAGGCGGCGCAGGCGGGTGACGCCGGTCGTTACTGGGTTGTGGCGTCGAATGATGCGGAATCGCTCCGGTCGGACTATGCCTGGGTGCGGCTTATCTAGACGCCGGAAGCGCCGGCGATCAAGTGGTTGGACGATTTTGGCGGGCGGCCGTATCCCGGAACGACGTTCGAGCGCGCGGTCGAGGTTTCCGGGACGGGGCCGCTGAAGATCGCATGGTATCGCGACGGCCGCCGTCTCTTCGGGGAGAACGGGCCCTCGGTGACATTGCCGGGAGCGTCGAATCAGGATATCCTGAGCAGCTATCTGGTGGAGGTTTCAGGCCCCGGAGGAACCACTGCGCTGCAACTGCATTGGCCCCATGTTTCGGCGGAAATCGAGCTCGCGGATTACGAGCGTTTTCTGGAGGTCTACGAAGGCGAGCCGTTCGAGCTGGCCTTTCGGTTCACCGATACAAAGGGAGCGCCCGTGGCGGGCAGTTGCACATGGTATCGGGATGTGGGGCATCTGAGCGATGAGACGGAATCCCGCCTGGTGCGCGACGCAGCGACGGTCGAGGACGACGGGATCTACCGGATGAAGTTTCTGCCGGAGCAAGGTGCCGGCGGTCCGTTCGGCGCGAGCTTCCGCTACGAGGCCGGCCCGGTCGATGTGCGGGTCGTTCGCCCCGTCGAGGGGGCCGAGGCCCTCGGCGCAGTCGACGGCCTGTCATGGCGGACGGAGGTGCGCGCGCCGTGGCGGACCGTGGCGGATCCGGATGGGGCGCGCGGAAACGTCCTGCGAAGCGCGCAGGTGGAGGCAGAGGAGGCGTCCGTTCTGCGGGTGGATGTTGGCGGGCCGACGGTCGTGCGGTTCGATGCGAAGGTCTCGAGTGAGGCGCATGCCGATGGTCTTTCCGTGCGCGTCGATGGTGAAGAGGTTCTGTTTCTCTCGGGAGAGACGGGATGGGCTTCCCATGACGTGGCCGTTCCCGGCGGGTTTCACCGGATCGACTGGGTTTACCACAAGGACGAGATGGGGCGTTTCGGGGAGGATGCCGCATGGATCGATGCGGTGTCGGTGCAGGCGGAGCCGCCGCGGCTGATGTCGCCGAGGGTCTTGCATGGGGTGTCGGGGGAGGATCTGGAGGTGTTGATCGAGGCTGAGGGCGCGATGACCATGGCGGTCGAGGGACTGCCGGAAGGGGTGTCGTTTGATCCGTTGACGCGTTCGCTGAAGGGGCGCGTGGACGAGCCCGGCGATTATGTCGTCACCGTGGTGATCGGTGGCGGTGGCGAGGAGCTTCGCGAGCAGGTCACGCTGCGCCTGTCGCCGACGCTGTTGCCTTTCCCGGAATATACGTATCCGAATCTCTATCATCCGAGAGCCCCGGGCAAAGAGGGGAACCGGATCATCAGGGCGGCGGGCCGGTTTGTTGCTGTCGGTGGCAATCGGCTGCTGGCGCATTCGCCAGACGGCGTGCGTTGGCGTTACGTGGTGCCGGACTGGCCGCCGGCGCTCATGAAGGACGTCACCTGGGGCGATGGCTGTTTCGTGGCGGTCGGGGAGGTCGGCATCGTTTATACGAGCGCGGATGGCGAACAGTGGACCCGGCGCAAGAATCTGCCCGCCTACACGTTTAATGCCGTGACGTTCGCCGACGGCAAGTTTGTGGCGGTGGGCGAGCATGGTATTGTGCTGGTATCCGATGATATGGGGCAGACCTGGCAGTCTCGGTTCGTGCCGACACGGACGAATCTCATCGGCATCGGGTATGTCGACGGAACGTTTCGTGCCGTGGATGCGGCCGGACGGATTTTCGGATCGGCCGATACC
>RFJS01000131.1 GCA_003694825.1 Verrucomicrobiota bacterium
CCGCAACCGGCGGCACGTCCGGATCATCGTCAGGCCGCAGCGCCTTTCGGCACAGGGAGGCGACCCGGCCGGGGGTGTCTTTCCCCTCGAGTGTGGTGAGGTCGACCATGCTCACGGCCAGCTTCAGGCCCTTGAGTTTCGCCGCCTTCTTGATGCTCCGCGTTGTGAACTTCGCGACACGCTCTTCGACGCCCACGGCATCGACGGTGCCGATCTCGTCGAAGAGCCGGCGAAACGGTCCCTTCCGGACCGCCGCGGCAGGGCCGTCCGTCTCGTTCGTTCTTTCCGGCACAGCACTCATGGAAAAATCCCCATGGTGAGGTAGGACTTCGCCACCGACTCGATCGCGAGCAGAAAGGCCGCCGTGCGCAGGTCCGGCACTTTCTTGTCCACGGCCGTCTTGCGGATCTTGCAGTAGGAGGTGATCATCGTCTGGGCGAGAGCGGAACGCACGAAGTCGATCTCCTGCGGGCCGTGGGTCAGATTCTGCCTTTCCTCGTTGGTGAGGTGCTTGCCGGTGAGCCGCTCAAGCGTATCGACAAACCGGGTATTCGTGTTCTCGTCGTAGTGCGACGTGATGCGGCCGAAACTCACGTGCGAGAGGTTTTTCAGCCACTCGAGATAAGACACGGTGACGCCGCCGGCGTTGAGGTAGACATCGGGGATGAGCAGGCATCCGCGGCCGAGAAGAATCTCCTCCGCTTCGGGATCCACGGGACCATTGGCCGCCTCCGCGATGATCTTCGCCTTGATGCGCTCGGCGTTGTCCCGGGTAATCTGATTCTCGAGAGCCGCCGGCACGAGCACCTCGCAGTCGAGCTCGAGTGCCGCGAGCGAATTTTCGATATTGGTGGCGCCGGGATAGTTGAGGATCGACCCAGTCTCGCGGCGGTGCCTGAAGACCGCGTCCACATCCAGCCCGTCCGGATTGTGGATGGCGCCCTCGATTTCGGCGATCGCCACGATGATGCCCTTCCCCTCGTTTTGAATGAACTTGGCGGCATGGTAGCCGACGTTGCCGAGTCCCTGAATAATCACCCGCTTCCCGGCGACGCCGCGGGTGAGGCCGAGCTTTTTCATGTCGGCCTCATTGGACATCGCCTCCATGAGGCCATAGTAGACACCGAGCCCGGTGGCCTCCTTGCGGCCGGGAATGCCGTGGAGGGAGAGTGGTTTTCCCGTTACACAGGCATAGGCGTGAAGCTGGCCCGGCTGGAGGGCGCGAAAGGTGTCGGCGATCCAGGCCATCTCCTGCTCGCCCGTGCCGTAGTCCGGGGCCGGCACATCCACGCTCGGCCCGATGAAATTTTTCGCGACCATCTCGGCGGTGTAACGGCGCGTCAGCCGCTCCCGAAAGCCCTGCCCGATCGCATGCGGGTCGATCCGCACGCCGCCTTTCGCGCCACCGAAGGGCACGCCGACAATCGCGCACTTGTAGGTCATCAGACCCGCCAGGGCGACGACCTCGTCCTGGGTCACATGCGGACTGAAGCGAATCCCGCCCTTCGTCGGCAAACGGTGGTGGCTGTGTTCCGCGCGAAAAGCCTCAACAACCTCGATATGCCCATCGTCGTGCTTCACCGGGAACCGGAATCGGCAGACGGTATTGCACGCCTTGATCTGCTGAAGCAGGCCCATCTCGTACTTCGAGTAAAGGGCCGCGCGATTGAAGTATTTCGAAACGCTCGCGAAGAGCGATCGCCTGGGGTGTTGCATGCGACTACCTACGCGCGACGCCGCCTGATTGGCAAATCGGAAGGCGCGAGAGGAGCGCGGCAGGGCCGGGGAGACTCAGCCGCGGCCCACCCGCTCACGAACCGCCTGTGGCAACAACCGCAGGCTCAGATCGCGGGCCTCGGGATCGGCGACCCGCAGCCCCAGGGTCCCGCAAAGCTCCACAAACCGCGCCAGCGCCACCGTGCTGAGATCCCGCACCCCTTCGGCATCGATCTCGGCCGCACAGCGCGCCAGTTCCCGCCGGGCCAACTCCATGCGGCCGCCGTCGGCAAGGACCAGCGCCAGGCTCACCCGGCGATCCCACGGCATCCACACCGCTCCGCCCGGGCCGCTGGACAGAGCGACGACTTCGCCGAGCGCTTCTTCGAACCCGGCGCGGTCGCGCAGCGCATACGCCGCCCGCGCCCGCCCCACGGCCGCCGCCAGATTGCCCGACATCCGGGCCAACCGGCGCCGCACCGCACGCAGCGCCTCGGCCCGCCCGGTCTCCACGAAAAACTCCGCCAATCGCGCCGCCGCCTCCGCGGCCTCCTGCTCCTCGACCACGGCAAAGGTATCGACGGCGAACCCGTCGAACCCCGGCAGCGGCGGCACACTATACGCGACCGGACGCAGCCACAACGGCAAGGCCCACCGGTGCAGTGCCCCGACCAGCGAATCCGCCGGCACCTCTCCGCCGGCCTGCCCGCGCCCGATTCTCGCCAGCGCATCGAGAGAAAGATCCCACGAGGGCAGCACCACATGCGTCACCCCCCGCGCCTCCAGCAATGCCTGTGTCTCCCCGCGGCTCTTCGCACTGACGATCCGGATCGCCGCGGCCAATCCCGCTTCATTCTGCGGCTCGAGCGACGCCACAGTCCGCAGCCCGCCGAAATACACGACTTCGGTCGAGAAACCCGGAGGCGCCAACACCACCGCCCCGGCATCGCCTGCCCTCGCTGCCAGCCACCAGGCGTAATCACGGGCCACCAACCGGGCCGCTTCCCGCGGCGTCCATTCCGCATCTCCGAGCCGCTGGGCCGTGCGGATCACAAACAACAAACCCGGAGCCAGCGCCAGAATCGCGGCTCCCGCCAACACCCAGCGCCGGAAGGGCAGCCCCAGGGCCTGTCTCACGCCCACCACGACCGCCGGAATCAGGCCGAGCAACACCGCCTCCAGCCAGGCCCACCAGCGCAACTGCACGACCGCCGCCACAAGAAACACCGCCGCCACCGTTCCCATCAGCGCGATCGCGCCCCGCTCCCCTTCATCGGACCTTCGCCGCCACCACAGCCACGCGGCCAGCCCCCACGGCACCACGACCGGCAGAAGCACCGCCATCGCCGGACCCGACGCCCCTTCCGCCGCCAACCAGGCCCCCAGGCTCTGCGCCTCCACCATCCCCACCCTCGACAGCCGCGCCGCCGCCGGATCCGCCTCGAACAACGCGCTCCCCCCATAGCCGTGCACCGCCACCAGAACCGCCGCGGCGAACCCGAGCGCACACACGCCGCTCCCCGCCGCCCGCGCCCAAGCCCTCACCCCGACCGTGCCGCCACCCCGCCGCGCCGCGCAGACGCCCGCGCCCCCCGCCAATGCCTCGCCCAGGGCCAGCCAGGCAACCGCGTGCGCCCAGTGCATCCGCTCCGGCCGCAGGGGCAATCCGCGCCCGGCCCCGTCCAGCCACCACAGGCTCAGAGCCACAGCCGCCCCCGCCGCCGCCCAAAACCGCAGCCCCGCCCATCCGCCCGCATCGATCGCGCTCCTCCCATTCCGGACACCCGAACGCGCACCGTCCGCCTTCCGCCTCTGCCACCAACCCCATCCCCCTGCCCAAATCGCCGACAACGCCACCCCGATCGCCATCAACACCTGCGCAGCCGGGCACACCCACAACAACGCGCCCCCCGACAGCCCCGCCACCAACGCCGCCGTCCGACTCTCCCCGCCACCCCGGCACGCCGTCCAACGCCACCGGCACAGCGCCAGCGCCTGCACCCCCGCCAACACCACGCCCCACGATTCCCGTGCCGGCGCCGCCGGCACAAACACCGTCACCAGCGGATACGACAACCCCGCCGCTGCCGCCACCCACACCCCGGCTCCGCGACCGAACCAGCGCCAGGCGGCCATTGCCATCGCCGCAAGCCACAGCCCATGCAGCAACGGATCCGCCAGCCGGGCCGCCCGCTCCACCGCCACGCCCTGAGCCGCCTCCGCCCCGCCGATGCCGGGGATCCGGGCCAGCAGCGCCACCCACCAGCGCGCCACCGACGCCGTCCCCTCCGGCCGACCCTCCGGCGCATTCTCGTGATCGACCTGCCGCACCACCCACTCCCCCGACGCGAGCATCGCCTGCGCCGCCATGATCGTCTGCATCGCCTCCCCATCCTCCACGGGCGGCACCAACCGGCGCACGCCACCGGCGTAACCCGTCGCCGAGTCCGCATCCATCGCCGCAACATCCACCGACCAGCCCGCGAAGGCCGTGAGCCGATCCACCCGCTTCAGCCACATCCGGTCCCATCCGGCTCCCAACACTGCCAGGACCAGCAACACCGGTGCCACCGCACCCACCGCCGTCATCAACCCAAACGAAAACTTCATCGCCATGCGAAACTCATGCAGAATGGGAAAAACACAGAAACCGAACCGCGGGCCGTCGCCCGCCCGCGACCGTTCGACCGGGCCGGGCCACGCCCCCGAGCCATCGCACCCGACCACCCACCCCAAGTAAAGCCGCGATCAACGGGCGGGCGCCGCGTCCCGCCCCATCACCCCCTCACTCCCCCCTGCTCCAGGCTCGCCTCCGTCTCCAAACCGAGACAGCCTTGCCCGCCATGACTCTCGAAGAGCAGTTCGAAACCTTCCTCGCCCGCGACCCGGAGATCGACCCCAGCGCCTACGTCGCCCCGGGAGCCACCCTCATCGGCGCCGTTCGCCTCGCCCCCCACAGCAGCGTCTGGCCGGGATGCGTCCTTCGCGCCGACATCAACTCCATCGAGATCGGCGAGGGATCCAATGTCCAGGATGGCACCATCGTCCACCTCGCCGACAACTACGGCGTCAAAGTCGGCCGTTACGTCACCATCGGCCATGCCGCGATCATCCACGCCTGCACGATTGAGGACGAGTGCCTCATCGGCATGGGCGCGACGATCCTCGATGGCGCCGTCATCGGCCACAACTCGATCATCGGCGCCAACACCCTCGTCACCCAGGGCACCCACATCCCGCCCGGCTCCCTCGTGATCGGCGTCCCCGGCAAAGTCGTCAAAACCCTGCCCCCCGAAAAACAGGCCGGCATCCGCAAATGGGCCGAAAAATACATCAAGGTCGCCGCCGCCCACCGCGCCCGCTTCGCGCCAAAGGACGCGTCGTTCATCACCAGACCGGGCCGCGCTTGATCACCGAGGTCTCGCCGAAGCCGACCTGACGATCAAAGCCCAGGAGGCCGGTTTTCGGGTGGTTTCTACCTTTTTTCTCGAGGTCGGACGCGCCCGGAGACCCTTCGCAGAGCTGATCGGCGCTTTGCAGAGCGCGTTCATTCATCATCGCCAGCGTCCCCGCTTCCTCCTCTTTTGAGTGCCTTGACGTCGCCTTCGTCGCGGCGGTAGCGGGCGGCGCGGAGGCGGCCCTCGTCATCCGGCTCGACGTGCACCACCACATCCTCGACCGGGAGTTCAGACTCGGTCAGCACCTGCTTGACCGCATGCGCGATCGCATGGCCCTCGCGCACGGTCAGTTCACCATTCACGACCACGTGAATATCCATCAGCAGCCCCATCCCGCTCTTGCGGATGCGCACCTTCTCAATCGCCACCACTCCGGGGACCTCCACCGACAACGCACACACCTGCTCCACGACCTCCTCGCCGACCGCCGCATCCATCACCTCATCCAACGCCGGGCGGAGCAGATTGATCCCGTTGTATACGATCAGGCCACACGCGAACAACGCCGCCCAGTCGTCCGCCGTCTCGTAGCCCTCTCCCCCCACCAACGCGATGAGGATGCCGACAAACGCCGCGGCCGACGTGATCGCATCGGAACGGTGGTGCCAGGCATCGCCGACCAGCGACCGACTCCCCGCGCGGTCTCCGGCACGCCGCACATACCGATAGAGCACCTCCTTGACGACGACCACACCGAGCAGCACCGCCAGAGTAAACGGTTCCGGCGCATGATGCGGCGTGATGATTTCTCGCACGCTCTGCACGGCAATCAGCGCCGCCGCCCCGAGCAGACCCACGGCCACGAAAACCGCCGCGATCGACTCCGCCTTTCCATGGCCATACGGATGTTCCTCGTCCGCCGGCTTCACCGAAACACGCATCGCCTTCCACACCACCACCGAGCTGAACACATCCGCCGTCGACTCGATCCCGTCGGCCACCAGCGCGTAGGAATTTCCGAGCACGCCTGCCACCACCTTCGTCACCGCAAGAACCGGGTTCGCGATGACGGACACCCACGAGGCTATCATGGCGGAACGCACCTTCATCGGCCGCTTTGCTATCGCCGCCGCCGCCGTCTGACGAGCCTAACCACAGCCGGCACGCCCCTATCCCGCCACCTCCCGGCTCGCGGCCGCGAGATGGCCCACCCTCACCGTTTGCCGCGGCCCATCCGCGCGCAATCCGCGCAAGAGCCGTAATAGACCACCTCGTTTCCCGTAAATTTAAACCCCTTCGGCCGCCGGCGCGGCAACGGCACCTCCTCCGGCCCTTCCACATCGAACACCCGCTTGCAATGGTGGCAGATGAAGTGCGCGTGGTGCCGGGCCAGCGCCGCCTCATACCGGGTCGGCTGCCCCGGATAGTTCACCGCCACGATCATGCGATCGCGCGCCATATCCCGCACCGCTCGATACACCGTCGCAATCCCGAGTCCGGGAAGCTCCCGGGCCGCCTCCGCGTGCAGCTCCGCCACCGTCAGCGGCCGGTCCGCGGCCTGAATCACCGTCCGGATCACCTCCAGCTGCCTGGTCGTGCGTGCGCGCATCGTCGCTCAAACGCTCCGTCTCAACCGCTCACCGGGGATCGCCCACAGCCCAGCCCCCTGAACAGCCATCGGCCACCCCGCCCCCGGCAGCGCTCACGCCGCAACGCACCGCACCGCGACAAGAAACGCTCCATGCGCGACATCTCTCGACCAGGAGTTTTTGTTGATAATGAAATATCAATACCCATAGCTCTTGAGCGCTTCTCCCATGAACACAACGCAGAATCTTCCGACTTGTCTCAAATCCCGCCGTCCGCGCCTCGCGGCCGCCGCTCTCGCCGCGGCCACCGCGCTCACGGCGTCGGCGACGCTTCCGGCGCAAACCCCTCCCGAGGGCGACATCGTCGCGCTCGATGAGATGGTCGTCTCGGCCACCCGCTCGCCGCAGGACATTCAATTCCTGCCCAGCAGCGTCACCCGCCTCGACCTCGGGCGCCTGGAAAAAACCGGCGTGCGCGACATGCGCGACGCCCTCGCCTTCGAACCGGGCGTGATCGTCGTCAATACCGGCGCGGCCGGCGCGCTCAGCTCCGTCTTCCTGCGCGGGGCCAACACCCACCAGACCCTGTTCTTCGTCGACGGCGTCCGCATCAACGACAAATCCGCCAGCTACGGCAACCTCCTCGGGGCCGCCACCCTTCTCAACGTCGGGCGCCTCGAAGTGCTGCGCGGCCAGCAGAGCACCCTCTACGGCAGCTCGGCCATGGGCGGCGTCATCGCCATCGAAACCGCCCCGGGCCGCGATCAGCTCGGCGGCACCCTCACCGCCGAAGCCGGCTCCTTCAGCACCTTCGGCGCCGCAGCCACCGTCGCCGGCACGCAGGGACAGCTCGGCTACAGCGCCTGGGTCGCGCGCCGCGTGACCGACAACGACCGCGACTTCAACACCCACAAAGCCTGGGAATACTCCGGCCGCGTCGACTTCGCCGCCACCGCCGACCTCACCGTCGGCGCCACCTTCCGCGGCCAGCTCGCCGACTACGAGGAGCCCGGATCGACCTACTTCCCCTCCGCCGGCACGGTGGACTCCAAAAACCACCTCCTCACCGTCTACGGCGAGCTCCGCCTCAACGACGCGCTCACCTCCCGCCTCACCGGCGGCCTCCACCGCCGCGACTACAAGTGGACCAACGACTGGGGGCAGTCCACCAACCTCGACCGCCGCGAAATCGTCGACTGGACGACCACCTGGGAGTCCTCCGAAAACCTCGAAATCGTCGCCGGCATCAACCACGAGCGCGCCAAAGTCACCGTCGGCGACACCCGCTGGCGCGATGAACTGCTCGCCGCCTACGCCTCCGGCATCCTCCACGTCAACGAAGCCTTCACCATCACCGCCGGCATCCGCAACGACCACTACGACTCCGTCGGCGGCGCCGCCACCTGGCGGGCCGGCGCCTCCTGGCAGCTCACCGACCTCACCCGCGTGCGAGGCACCTACGGCACCGGCTTCTCCGCTCCCGCCGCCACCGACCGCTTCGGCGTTCCCTCCTGGGGTCTGCTCCCCAACCCCGATCTCCTCCCGGAAAAATCCCGCGGCTGGGACATCGGCATCGACCAGGACCTCAACTTCGCCGGTATGGTGCTCAGCGCCACCTGGTTCGACAACCACTTCAAGAACCTCTTCGAATGGGAGACGATCGACTACACGACCTTCGAGGGCATGATCGTCAACCGCGCCCGCGCCTCCACCCGCGGCCTCGAGCTCGCCTTCCGCGCCCAGCCCCACAGCGCCGTCACCACCCGCCTCGCCTACACCTACCTCCGGGCCAAAAACGACGAAACCGGCGACACGCTCATCCGGCGTCCCGAACACACGCTCAACGCCGACATCAGCGTCCAGATCAGCCGCCAGCTCCTCGCCGGCGCCGGCGTGCGCTTCGTCGCCAACCGCACCGACAGCGTCGGCCCCATGCCCGACTACGTCACCGCGCGCCTCTTCGGCCGCTACCAGCTCAACGAAAGCCTCGTGATCTCGGCCCGCGTCGAGAACCTCCTCAACGAAACCTACGAGGAAGTCGCCGGCTACCCGGCCCTGCCCATCGGCGGCTACGCCGGCATCGAATGGCGCTTCTGATTTCGTGACACCTCTCTGTCATAGACGCACGTTCTCCCGGGTGGCGGAATGGCTCGGCCGTTCCGCCCCCGGCCTTTTCCCCGGTTTCCGCCCCTCCCGCCGCCTCTTCCTGCGCGCCGTCGCGCTCCTCGTCCTCGCCACCGGGCTGTCTCCCGCCCGGACGCTCCTCGGCGCCGCCGAGCCCATCCGCGTCGTCTCCCAGACCGTCGGCACCGATGAGCTGCTCCTCGCCCTCGCCGACCCCGAGCAGATCGCCGCCCTCAGCCATCTTGCCGGCGACCCCAACTTCTCCGCCGTCGGCGCCGAAGCCGCACCCTACCCGAAACTCGACCGCAACGCCGACGCCGAAGGTATCCTCAAATACCACCCCACCCTCGTCCTCTTCGCCGACTACAGCCGGCTCGAACTCGTCGAACAGGTCCGGCGCACCGGCGTCACCGTCATCGTCTTCGACCGCTACCACACCCTCGAAGACGCCTTCCACAACCTCCGCGTGCTCGGCCGTGCCCTCGGCCCCGCCGCCGAGGCCCGCGCCGAAAAGATCATCGCCGACTCCCAGGCCATCGTCGACGATCTCGCCCGGCGCCTCGAAGGGGCCCCCCGGCCACGCGTCATCGCTCCCTCCACCTACGGCGTCATCCCCGGCGCACAAACCACCTTCCAGAATCTCTGCGACCACGCCGGCGCCGAAAACCTCGCCGCCACCCGCGCCGGTCTCGTCGGCCATCAGCCGCCGCCCGTCGAGCAGATGCTCGCCTGGCCGATCGACTACCTCGTCGTCGCCGGCGACTCCCTCGAACAGGCCCTTGCGCCCTACCGCGAACTGCCACCCTACGCCTTCATGCCGGCGCTGCGCGAAGGCCGGGCCGTCCTGCTCGAGCCCTGGCAGCTCAGTTGCGTCACCCATCATCGCGTTCGTGGCTACCTCACGCTCGCCCGTGCCCTGCACCCGGAGCGCTTCGAGCCATGACCCCCCGCCGGCAGCGCCTCGCCCTTCCCCTCGCCGGCGCGGGTCTCGTCGGCCTCGTCATCCTCTCCCTCGCCGTCGGCGATCTCCATCTCGGCCCGGGCCGCATTCTCGCCGGTCTGCGCGGCACCGACGAGCTTGCCGCCACGATCCTCTGGCAGATCCGCATCCCCCGTCTGCTCGTCGCCATGCTCGTGGGTGCCTCGCTCGCCGCCAGCGGCGTCGTCATGCAGGCCTACTTCCGCAACCATCTGGCCAGCCCCGGGCTCCTCGGCGTCAGCGCGGGCGGCACCGCGGGTGCCGTCGTCGCCATCGGCTTCGGCCTCGCCGGCGTCTCCCTCTTCCTCATGCCCGTCGCCGCCGTCTGCGGCGCCCTCGCCTCGACCGGCGCGGTGCTCATCCTCGCCCGGCGCGGCGCCAGCACCGAGCGGCTGCTGCTCGCCGGCGTCGCCCTCAACGCCCTTCTCGGAGCCGTCACCAGCTACGTGCTCTCCAGCTTCACCCTCACCTACGAGCGCAACGCCCAGATCCTCTTCTGGATGCTCGGCGGCCTCGAAGATCGCACCTGGGAACACGTTGCCATGGCCTCGCCCATCGCCCTCGGCGCCATCGCCCTGTGGCCGCTCGGCCGTCCCATGGACCTGCTCAGCCTCGGCGCGAAAGAGGCCCAGAGCCTCGGCGTCGATGTCCGCCGCCTGCGCCGCATCATGCTCGGCCTCGCCACGGTCCTCACCGCACTCGCCACCGCCGTCGCCGGCACCGTCGGGTTCGTCGGCCTCGTCGTGCCCCACCTGCTGCGCATGCTCGTCGGCCCGGAACACAAACGGCTCATCCCCGTCGCCCTCATCGGCGGCGCCGCCTTCGTGCTCGCCTGCGACCTCGTCGCGCGCTCCGTCGGCGGCCTCCGCCTCGGCATCGTCACCTCCCTGATCGGCGGCCCCTTCTTCCTGTGGCTGCTCCGTCGCCAGCGTTGACCGCCATGACCGCCGCGCTCGCCATTCACAACGCCGCCGTCGAGGGCCGCATGCGCCCGGTCTCCCTCGAGCTGCCCGCCGGGAAAGTCGTCGGCCTCGTCGGCCCCAACGGCTCCGGCAAATCGACGCTCCTGCAAGTCGCCGCCGGACTGCTCGACACCGAGGGCACCGTCGCCTGGGCCGGCCGGCCGATCGACGAAATCCCCATCCTCGAGCGCGGCCGCATGGCCACCTGGGTGCCCCAGGAAGCCCACTTCGAGTTCGGCTTCCCCGTGCGCTCCGTCATCGCCCAGGCCCGCTTCGCCCACGGAGACGACGGTGACGGCGTCGAGGAAGCGCTCGATCGCTTCGACCTTCGCCCCCTCGCCGACCGTCCGGTCAATCGACTCTCCGGCGGAGAAAAAATGCGCGTGCTGCTCGCCCGTGCCTGGACCACCCGCGCGCCCCTGCAGCTCTGGGACGAACCCCTCGCCCCGCTCGACGTGCGCCACGCCCTCGAAATCCTCATGCTCGCGAGGGAGATAGCTGACGTTGGCAGCACGGTGGTGCTTTCGTTGCACGATCTGCGCACGGCCCATTGTCTGGATCTCGTCTGCGTCATGGACCGCGGCGAGTTGCGAGCGATCGGGAAGCCCGATGACGTCCTGACTCCGGACCTGCTCCTCGACGTATTCGGCGTGCGCGCCCGAACCGCGCCCGGCATGATCCTCGAACTCCCGCAAACCACCCTCAACTCCCGATGAAAGAAGAACAAACCGACAACACGCCTGCCGCCGTCGATCACAAAAAGAAGATGGAGGAGCTGCAGGAGGAAATGCACGCGAAGATCCGGAGCGCGAAGAAAAAAAAGGGCCTGCTCATCGTGCACACCGGCAACGGCAAAGGCAAAACCACCGCCGCCTTCGGCATGCTCGCCCGCATGCTTGCCCACAAGAAAAAGTGCGCCGTCATCCAGTTCATCAAG
>RFJS01000589.1 GCA_003694825.1 Verrucomicrobiota bacterium
GGCCGACGGACAGCTCACCCTCGGAAGCTGAACGCTACAGGCGGGGCGTGTCACCCCCGTGCGACGGTGGCGCCTCGAAAACATGCCGGTCACGGCACCTGGATGTCGATCTTCAGCCGTTCCAGACCTGCAAGGGCGGCATCGACCGCCCCGGGAAGCTCCGCATAACCGACAGGCCTCGCCAGCCGCTGCAGGCGACGCAGCGTGATGGTCCGTGTCTCCGCGGGCAGCCGGTGTTCGGGGACGACGTAGAACTCCCACTGCTCCGGGTCGCGGTGGTCGACGCGCAGCGAGTCGGCGACCGGATGCCACGCGAAGATGTAGAGATCGGCAGAGCGTCCCGGGATGGGCACCCAGGCCACGCCACCCTCCGTAAAGTATCCTTTGGCCGGTCGCACGCTGAAGACCCCTTTCGAGGGGCCGAGTTTGCCGCTCGCGGTCGGCCGGCCGGTCCAGGTCTGGCGGGCTGCCGCCTGCTTCACTTCGATGCGCGCTCCTCGTGTCCGGTGCTGGAGATCCCAGCCCGCCCAGTCGCCTCCGACCAGTTTCCAGTCACGCCTCAGTGCTTCGGCGACCATATACTCCACATAGAGCGGACGGATGATGTTGCTCATGATCGGCCGGTCGAAGAGCTCCTCCACGAGACGACGGAGGATTCTCGCTTTCAGATCTTCCGCCCTGGTCATGGCCGGTCTCCTTGCCGCTATTCTCGGAACGGTCGCCGCGGGGTTGTCCGCCTCGTCGGCAATGGTGGTGTTTGACTTTATCGTGCGAGCACGGCCCAGGATCTCTGACGCAACACGCGTGAATCTCGGTCGGGCGATCATGGTCGGGATCCTGATTCTCTGCGCGATTCTCGCGCCGGGTATCAAGAGTTTTCAGGGTGTATTCGGTTATCTGGTTCGCATCTGGTCGCTGCTGGCGCCGCCCGTTTTCGTATGCGTGGTCTACGGTATTTTTTCGAAACGCGCCACGAGCCGTGGCGCCGTCGCCACGCTGTCGGTGGGGTGCACGCTCGGGGCCGTGGCTTTCTGGTATCTGGGCCGCCCGGATCTGCTCGAGAGCATGCCTGTGTATTTGCGCAGCCCGCTCAATCTCGGTTTTCTCATCACCGTGGCTTGCGGCACCGTGATGTGGTTCGGTCGGGCAAAGGATCCGGTTCCATCGGCGCAGGAGGTTGCCCGCCGGGAAACGAGGCATGACGGTGAAGTGATGTCCCCAGGCGAACGTCTGATCTATCGCACCGGCCTGACTTTGCTCATCGTCGTGCTGATTGGCGTCACGTTTGTTTTCTCCCCCTGGGGTCTCGCGCTTTTTCAATAAACGCCTGTCGCGAGGTGCAGTGATTCCTGCAATCGAAGGCAGGAAACGCGCTGTGAATGTGAATGAACGCGGGAGTCAAGTTAACTGATTGACCGGCGTCGGCGTGGCACTGGCGACAGATGCCCGCCATCCCTATTAC
>RFJS01000590.1 GCA_003694825.1 Verrucomicrobiota bacterium
GAGGCCGTGGTCGGCGGTGAAGAAGATGACGGTGTTTTCCGCCTGGCCGGTCGCTTCGAGGGTGTCGAGGATGCGCCCGATCTGCTCGTCCATGTGCGTGATGATGGCGTAGTATTCCTGGCGGTGGACTTTGATGGCGTATTCGGTGCGCGGATGCGGAGCGAGGCGCTCGTCGCGGAAGTCGTCGTCGAGCCCGATCTCGCGCCGCCAGGGATAGTCGGGGAGGAAGTTTTCCGGGACGCGGATGGACTCGACCGGATACATGTCGACGAACCGTTTGGGGGACTGGCGCGGATCGTGCGGGGCGTTGAAGGCGAGATACATGAAGAATGGCTGGTCGTCGCCGGCGGCCTGGCGGAGGAAGTCGGTGCCCTCGTCGGCGAGCACTTCGCTCCAGTGTTTGCCGCCTTCCCAGTGGCCGCCTTGAGTCCGGTCCCAGGGGAGCCACGATTTGTCGTCCGGACCCTTCGGGCGGTTGTATCCAGCTTCGGTGTCGCGGGGCATTCCGGGACGGATGGTGCCGACCACATCGAAGACGGCGTGCGGATCGAAGAGGGCGACGTGCCACTTGCCCGCGAAGTAGGTGCGGTATCCGGCGCGGGCGAGCCGCTGGCTCCAGGACGCGCCGACGTCGGGGCGGGGCGTGCCTTCGCGGGAGGCGCGCTTGATGGCCTCGTCGAGGTCGCGGCAGGCCCACACGGAGAGACCGGTGTTGAACATCGTGCGGCTGGCGATGCAGACGGCGCCATTCCAGGCGCCCATGTTGTAGGCGCGGGGGAAGAGCGTGCCCTGGCGGGCGAGGCGGTCGAGGTTGGGGGTCTTGACCTCGCTGCCGAGGATGCCGAGCGCTTCCCAGCTCTGGTCGTCGGCGAGGATGAAGAGGATGTTGGGTTTCCCGGTGTGGGTGGCTGCCGGGGAAAGGGAGAGTGGCAGCAGCGCCAGAACAAAGAGTCGAGCAACGAGACGCATGGCGGAATTCCTCATGGCAACATTCTGGGGCGGAGGTGGCGGCAAGACCATGCGGTGCCGGTTTAAATATTTCAGAGCGTGTCCCGGGACATGAGGACGAGGGCGGAAGCTTGCCTGTTTCGAAGATAGCGCCTTATGGCGCCGGGCGCACCGACAAGCCGGGGGGCGGGCAGGCCGATTGCGGGACGGCGCGATGCCGCGCCGTGGTGTCTGCCGCAGCAATGCTCCGGGCGGGGGCGCTTGTCTGCCGCGAATTTCGACACTTTTGAATAGCCGTGTCCTGCGCCGGCATAGAAAGCTGAGGGTCCAACCATGCGCTTTTTCAAATACCACGCCCTTGGCAACGATTACCTGGTCCTCCCGCCTTCAGAGAAGTCGCCGCTTTTCTCGCCGTCGGAGATTGAGCGGATCTGCCACCGCCATTTCGGCCTCGGATCGGATGGCATTCTCTACGGTCCGCTGAAGACGGATCGGGCGGATTTCGGCCTGCAGATCTGGAATCCGGATGGCAGCGAGGCGGAAAAGAGCGGCAATGGGCTGCGTATTTTTGCCCGTTATCTCTTCGACCAGGGGCTGGTCGGCGAATCTCCGTTTACGGTGGAGACGCCGGGCGGCGTGGTGAAGTGCGAGGTCCGGGAAAAGGGCCAGCGCATCCGCGTGGAGATGGGGCGGGTGAGCTTTGACAGCACGGTGATTCCAGTGAGCGGCGAGCCGCGTGAGGTGATCAACGAAACCGTGGAGATCAACGGGACGACGTATACCTACTGCGCGGCGACAGTGGGAAACCCGCACGTTGTCGTGGTGCTCGACGATCATTCTCCCGAGCTGGCCCACGAGATCGGACCGGTGCTGGAGAACATGACGGAGCGGTTTCCCAACCGCACGAACGTGCAGCTGCTCAAGGTGCTCGATCGCGGCAATATCCAGATCGAGATCTGGGAGCGGGGTGCCGGCTATACCCTGGCATCCGGCAGCAGCTCCAGTGCCGCCGCGGCGGTCGCCCACAAGCTCGGCCTTTGCGACAGCGATATCACCGTGCACATGCCCGGCGGGGTGATCCGCATCGAGATCGATGCCGATTTCGGCATCACGATGACCGGTCCGACGACGGCAGTGGGGGTGTTTGAGCTCAACGAGGAGATTTTTTCGTTTCGCGCCTGATCAACCGGGCCGGGTTCGCCA
>RFJS01000015.1 GCA_003694825.1 Verrucomicrobiota bacterium
AGCGAGGTGCCGAGGCATGCGGTGAGGTTGACGCGCTCGACTTCGCCGCCGCTGAGGGTGCGCGAAGCGCGGTCGAGAGTGAGGTAGCCGAGCCCGACTTCGACGAGGTAGCGCAGGCGCGTCAGGATGGAGTCGAGCGCGACCTCTGCCGGATGGGGCGTGGCGCCGGCGCGCTTCCTGCGGCCCGAGCCCGCGCGCTGCTCGAGCAGTCGCAACAGGTCCGAGACGGGCAGCGCGTAGAGGTCCGGGAGGGTGTGCCCTTCCCATTTCCAGCAGAGCGCCTCGGGGATGAGGCGCGCGCCCCCGCACTCCGGACAGGTCACGTAGGCGCGGAATCGGGAGAGGAACACGCGCACGTGCATCTTGTAGGTGTTGCTCTCCAGCCAGTCGAAAAAGCCCTTCAGCCCATACCAGATGTCGTCTTCGTAATCGAACTGCTCGCCGCGAGCCTTGCCTTCGCGGTAACGGGGCTCCCCGAACTTCACGAACGTCCACTGTTCGGGAGTGAGTTCGCTGACGGGGACATCGGCCGGGATGCCATGGCGGCGGGCGGCGCGGATCAGGTCGCGCTTGGACTCGCTGTAGACCTGGCCTTCGAAAGCCTTGATCGCGCCCTCCTCGATACTCTTCGATGTATCGGGGATCACGAGACGATCGTCGATCTGGATCACCCGGCCGAACCCGCGGCAACGGGGACAGGCGCCGATGGGAGAGTTGAATGAGAAGAGGGCCGGAGTGGGTGAACGAAACGTCCTTCCCGTATCCGGAGAGTGCAACCCACGGGAGAAGCGGGCAAGCAGCCCGCCGTCGGGGGCGAGCAGCACGAGCCGGCCCTGTCCGAAGTGCAACGCGGTTTCGGCGGCCTCGAGGAAGCGGGCACGGGCATCCAGCTCGAGCCGGACGCGGTCCTGCACGACCGCGAGCGGCGCCCGGTTGGCGGAGCGCGCGGCCTCTTCGGCCCGGATGAGTTCGGCGGCGTCGAGGGCGTCGAGCCGGACGACGCCGGCGTGGGCGAGAGCGGCGCGGGAGTAACCCTGCGCGCGGATGCTCTCGAGCATATCCGCCCACTCCAGGCCATCGGGGCGCGCCACCTCGAAGGCCACGAGGACGGTTTGCCCGCGGAAGGATTTCAGGGCTTGTCGCCAGATGGTCTGCGGATTGTCGTCGGTGATCTCGCGTCCCGTATCCGGATCAAAAAGACGGGCGACATGGGGAAACCAGACTTTGAAGAAATCGCACAGCTCCGTCATCGTGCCGACCGTCGAGCGCGAGGTCTTTACCGTGTTGCTCTGCTCGATGGCGATGGAGGGCCGGATGTTCTCGATGCGATCGACGCGGGGCCTGGGCAGGAGGTCGAGAAACTGGCGCGTGTAGGCGCTGAATGTCTCGACATAGCGCCGCTGTCCTTCGGCATGAAGCGTTTCGAAGACGAGGGAGGATTTGCCGGATCCGCTGAGACCGGTGACGGCGATGTAGCGGCCGAGGGGCAGCTCGAGGTCGAAGCCCTTGAGGTTGTTTTGCCGCACGCCGTAGAGGCGGATCGACTCGGGAGCTTTGTCGGTGTTGGCAGGCACGGTCGGAAACGCTGGGAGAGATTCACGCTGAGGCAATAGCTGAACGCTTGTTTACGCAGACATCGATGCCGCACCCGGCGGCCCACTGTCCCGGAGCAGGTCTGCCGAAAAGCCCGGGACCTGTCGCCGCCGGCGATGCCCGGAACCGGGCAAGGTATTGCGACCGGCGCAAAGGCGCCCGGCGGGACCGATCAATCGAGAGCGTCGTCCGGCTGGTCGGGATCGACGCCGTCTCCGAGTTCTTCGAATTCAGCGAAGTGGTCGGGCCGCAACGGCTCACTGATGCGGTAGTTGCCATCGAACCAGTGGCCGAGGTCGATGAGGCTGCAGCGCTCGGAGCAGAAGGGTTTCCATCGCCCCTCGAGCCAGGGGCCGCGCTTGCGGCAGCGTGGGCAGGCGACGATGAGCGGCGCACCACGGTCGGAGCCGGTGGCGCCGGAGGAAGGGTTGTTGTCCGGGGAAACGTTCATGCGGCAATGGCGCGACGCACGATGGTTGAAAGGGCCTCGTCGGAGAGGGCAACGGGATTCGCCTTCATGCTGCTGGCCTGCCGGGCGCGGGAGACGAGCCCGGGGATGTCTTGCTCGCGAATGCCCCAGTGCGATAGCGGAGGAATTTGCAACTCCCGGGCGAGGATGGCGGTCCAGGCGACGGCGTCCTCGGCGGTGGCGTCCTGTCGTCCGGTGAGAAGGCGGGCGAGTTCGTCGAATCGCTGCAGAAACGGCGCGGTGGCGGTTCCGCCCGCTCGCAGCGCGGTGAGATTCGCCTCGAGGACATGCGGGAGAAGGGCGGCACACACGGCACCGTGGGGCGCGGGGAACGCCCCGCCGATCGGCGCGGCAAAGCCATGAACCGCACCGAGGCCGGCATTGGCGAGCGCCAGGCCACTGTAGAGCGCGCCGAGACTGAGGTTGACGCGCGCGGCGCGGTTGGAGGGTTCGCGAAAGGCGACCGGCAGAGCCCGGGCCACCCGTGGAATCCCATCGCGGCACAGGGCGTCGGTCAGCGGCGTGGCCCGGCGACAGAGGAAGGGCTCGATAAGCTGCGTGAGGGCATCCATGCCCGTGGCCGCGGTGACGGCTGGCGGCACCGAAAGCGTCAGGGCCGGGTCCACGAGGGCGATCGCCGGCAGCATCGACGGATGACGCATGCTGGCCTTGACGCGGGCCGAGGGCACGCCGAGCACGGCGTTGCGGGTCACTTCGGCACCGGTGCCGGCCGTCGTCGGGACGGCGATAAAGGGCAGGGGAGGCTTCTCGATCGGCTGCCCGCGGCCAACCACCTCCAGGTAGTCGAGAATATCACCGGTGTTTGCCACGAGCGCCGCGACGGCCTTGCCCGCGTCGACAACGCTGCCGCCGCCGATGGCGATGACGGCAGCCGGGGCGGCGGTCCTGGCGCGGCCGACGATGGCTGCCACCTGGTCGACCGTCGGTTCGCCCGGGATGCTCTCGCGTGAGACTTCGAGGCCGGCGGCACGCAGCGCGTCCACGAGGCCGGCGAAACGGGCCGTATCCCTGCCCGAGACGAGCAGCACACGGCGGCCGAAGCCCGAGACGAGATCCGGGAGC
>RFJS01000591.1 GCA_003694825.1 Verrucomicrobiota bacterium
CATTGCAACGCGATCACGGCACGCGGTAGACTTCCACGAGAGCGACGCCTTCTCCATCGTCTGCGCCCCTGGCATGGACGGTATAGGCCCCCGGGGGCAGCGTCACGACGACAGCGGCGTCGCGGCTATTCGGTCGCAGAGGAAAGGCGCCAACCACGTTGCCGGTCTCGGCCACTGCTGTCGCATCGCCGAATTCCCCCCAGTTGTCGGCAACAAGGACAAGATCGTCCTGACCGGAAGACTCGTTTTTCCGGTAAAGGATGAGCTGAGGATCGCTCAAAAACCCCGACACTTCGAACTGCTCGAGGCCGGGGCCAACGGCCCTCAGAAGGATGCGGGTCACACCCTCGCCACCGATCACGAATCCCGGAATCATGACCCTGCTGCCACGCCCGACGAATCCGCGATTGGAAATGTTCACCAGGGCTCCGTTCATGCCCGGCACGCGAGCATCATACAGCTCGACGATGGCCACGCCGGACCGTTGTTGAGTATCTTCGACGGTAACGGTGTATTGGCCGGCGGCAAGGTCGGCCAGCATCGCGGCATCCCCCAAATCCTCCGCCATGGGAAAGGCCCCGACCGCCTCCGACACGGATGAGATGCGGTCAGCGTCCAGGGATTCTCCCCAGTCTCCGTTACTGCCGCGATCGACATATTTTTCGCCATCGAAGTAACGCAACATGACCTCGGGGTCGGACAGGACACCCTCCACACCAAACGCTTCGAGTGTCGGACCGACAGCCCGGACGAGCAGACGATTGCGCCCGCCCTCGATGACAAAACCGGGAATGAGGGCTTGCTCACCGGCGGCGCCGAAGGCCCGCGTGGACAGGTTCAACAACTGCACGGCCTCGCCGGATACCTCGGCCGGAACGACGGTCACCATTGTCGGCTCACTCATGCTCGAGCCGACTGCGTCGCGAATCTCCACTGAGTAGGCGCCGCTCTGGAAGCTCTGTGCGGCGACCAGGCGCAGCTCGGCCGTGGTCGCACCGGGGATGGGCACACC
This sequence comes from Verrucomicrobiota bacterium, assembly GCA_003694825.1. Taxonomy (GTDB): domain Bacteria; phylum Verrucomicrobiota; class Verrucomicrobiia; order Opitutales; family Opitutaceae; genus J108. The sequence continues at coordinate 1,013 of RFJS01000591.1, forward strand.
GTCACGATACCACTGGTAGGCAAACGGCCCGACTCCAGCAGCGTCCGCGCGCAAGGTGACAGTGCTGCCGGCGCTGAAGATGCCCGACGGCTTGTGGATCGCCGCATTTGGCGCCCCAGCAACGTCAATCGCGAGGGAGAACGGCCCCGTCAGACCATCTTGCCCGCCAGCAAACACAAGATACTCAGACCCTTCGGTTGCCTCAAACGACACGGAGGCAGGCGCGCCACTCTCAGCCATTTCCGTGCCCAACCAACGAACAGCCTCCTCGGGCCCCAGGACGCCGATACCGACGACTCCCGGGATATCCTCACTCCCGAACCGAACCTCCGCAGGGCCGCTCCGCGGCGCAATCCATCGCCACCACAGCATGGTGCTCGAGTTGAGCGAAGAGGAGTCCGACGGGATGATCTGCCAAGTCGCACCGACGTTGGAAGCGTTGATGCGGACGGGAGCCCCCAACAATAAAGCGGCGTTCTCCCGGGTGTCATTGGCCGGCACGGCGACAACTTCCGCGTCGAGGGAGAATCGCCCGCCGAGGCGCTCGGCGTCACCAGCGGCGATAAGATACGTGGCACCCGCCAGCGCGTCGAATGTCGCTTCGAGGCGCCCTCCGTCGAGCTCCGCCCGGTAGGAACCGAGACCTCCACTCCACTTCGTTCCCGTTTGCTCGACGATGGACAGGCTGGGGTGCCGGAACGACGCATTCACCCGCAGGTGAATCCGCTCGTTGCGCGGAGCCACAAACCGCCACCACAAGACGCCATCTTTTGCCATCAGGCTGTCGCCCTCGACGCGAGCGGGAAGAATCCCGAGATCTGCTGCGCCATCCTTACTCTCCTTCGAGGGAAGATCGTCGACATCGATCAACAGATCGAAGGGGCCAAGCCACCCGCTTTGGGAATCCACGCCAATATGATAGACCTGGCCCGCCTCTACATCCAACCGGACGAACGGAACCGTCTCGCCGGCACCGAGTTCGGTCAAGTGCGCCAGGTCCGCACCGGTAAAGACGCGAAGCGCCGCCCGGTCGGTCAGTTCCCGCGGCAATCGGATCAGAGCTCGCCCGTCCCGGGGCGCCTCCCAGGACCACCAGACCGTGGCAAAGGGTGCGAAACGGTTGATCTTCGGATCCGCCGCTTCCGGCGTTGCCCCTTCGAGCGTGCCAGCCACTCGAACCGACTCACCAGCGAGGATCGTCCGGTTCGCAAAACTGTCATTGCCCGGCTTGCTCACGACGGCCCCTTCGAGCCTGAAGGGTTGCTCATCATGCCCCATCACTTGAATGAGATAGGTATGGCCTGAATACACATGCGCTGTTCCACCGGACAGATTGCCCGGTTTGCGGCGGAGCCGAGACGTCAGCGCATCGAGTGCATCGCCTTCATACAGCGCGACCGCCGCCCCACCGGTCGCCGACAGGATAAGAATCCCGTCGCGAGGCGCCGTCCACCGCCACCAGAGCGATCCATGATACCGCAAGCCGCCTATATTGGATTCGTCCGGCTCGAGCGTGGCATAGGTCGTGTCTCCCTCGACGGCAAAACGTTCACCCGTGACATCGGCGGGATTCGCGAAGCGGTCGTTGCTGACCGGTTCCTTCATCGTGATAGACAGGTTGAACGCACCACCGACACCGTTCGAATCCCCGACGAGGATGACATAGCGCCGGCCCGCCGTGGCCGCAAAGACGACCTTGTTAGTGAACCCGATACGGTCCCCTTCCACCACCGAGGACAGCTCGGGAAGCGACTCGCCTTCGAACACCGCGACACGCGGGGTGTCCACCTCGCCCAGAGACACGACGGCAATCCCATCACGCGGCGCCATCCACACCCACCAGCGCGAAGTCAAGTTGGGTTCCAACGGCACCCATTCTGGCTCACCCGGCTCCGCCGAGGAGCCGAGCGTGGTGCCGGCCACGGTCAGATGCTCTCCCGCCAAAGCTGTCGCACTGGCGAAGTCATCATTTGCCGGTCGCCGGGCAAACGTGCCCTCGAACCGAATGGTCCCGAAACGGAGTCCGCTCGCGCCGCGTTGCTCGACGGCAAAGTGGAAGGTTTCACCGGCCTCGACACGGACCGAGCCTGCACTGAAACCCTTCGCCCCCGCGGGGGGGCCACCGAGCAATTCGACCGCAGTGAGCTGCGCGATCCCGCTTCCGGAATAGGGGTAGACAAGACAATAGCCCTCTCCATCGACGGCGAGAGCACGGAACAAGAGCACCCCATCAGCCGGAGCGGTCCAGGAATACCAGACGGAGTTTCCCTGCGGAAAGAATCCATGCGTTGGCTCGTTCGGCTCCCGGCCGGTCGCCTCCATGACCTCGCTGACGGCGAACGATTCTCCCTCAAGCACCCGCCGCTCCGCAAAAAGGTCGTTCGCGGGCGGCTCGACGTAGCGGGCCGAGACACCTGCGTCGCCTGAAACCGCCGATCCGGAAATCTTGATCTGATAGACCTCTCCGGCCTCCACCGCGAAGAGGGCACCGTCCGCCGCACCTGAATACGCGTCGACCACGGCCGTAAGCCCCGCACGTGACGCCCCGGTGAACATCTCGATCCTCACGGTCTGGCTGACCCCGGCGTCGGGTGCCATCCAGACAAAGCCTGATTTCGGAGCGCGCCAGCTCCACCAGACGGAAGCGAGACTCGCACCGCCTCCCAAATCCTCAGGATCCTGCGTCGCCCGGGAAAGGGGAACGTCCAGAGCGAACGCCTCTCCGCTGACCTCGAGCCGTCCGTCGAAGCTATCATTGGGAACTGGATCGCCAACCGTCCCCCGGATCGAAACCTGGCGCGAATCCGCAAACCGGGCATCGATCTGAATCCAATAGGTGACACCCTTCTCCGCGATGAACATGTACCTGGATTTCGAAGTCGCACCGAGCTCGTCAGCAACGCGGGTCAATGAAGCCAGCGCCTCGCCCACATAGACATTGACCAACGCCGTGCTCTCCAGACGCACCACCGCATCCTTCGGAGCCGTCCATTTCCACCAGAGCGTGCGCCCGATCCCCCCGCTTTCCGGCTCACCTGCCTCGCTTGTCGCGAAATCCAGAGATCCGGTGACCGCAAACCGTTCACCGTTCATCTCCTCCGCCCCCGCAAACATGTCATTCGCCGCCGCGGTACCGACCTGCCCCTCGAGAACGACCACATCCTCCAGCATATCCACATCCCCATCGACAGCGATATGGTAGGCCGTCCCCGCCAACACCGGAAAGAACAGGCGGGTCGTACGGAAATACCCTCCCCCGCCGAGGCCACTGGCGACGGGCACGAGATCATCGAGACGACTTCCCGAGAAGACAAACAGCCTTGGGGGAACGTCCACCCCCACCCGTTGCGCCGTGAGAACGGCGTTGCCCGTTGATCCTGGTATCCAGCTCCACCATACGGAGCTTTCCGGCGACGGCCGGGCCGTTGAAACTTCCCCCGGCTCGCGGGTTGCGTTGTCGAGGCTTCCGGACACAGAAAGGACGTCACCCGAAACCGTCACGCTCGCAGCAAAGCGATCGTTTTCCGGGGCGGGCATCCACTCCACGCTCAACGTAAACGAGGATTCACTCCCGCCCCGGGGAACAGGGTCCGTCACCACGATCCTGTAGAGCTCTCCCGAGACAACCGGCACGCGTCGGCTCGATTCGGAATCGCCTTCGCGCCCGGGCAGCTCGACGAGATTCTCCAGAGTCTCACCCGCAAACACCGCCACGGTTCGTCCACTCGAGACCGAGACGCGGGCGGCACCATCGCGCGCCGGCATCCAGCTCCACCAGACAGACCCACCTTCACTTCCTATGCCCGGGTGTTCCGGTTCGCCCGGTTCAAGCGTCGAAAAGCGGGTATCCCCCCGGACCGCTACGCGGTCACCCTCGAGCAACGTCGCATTGGAAAAGTCATCGTTGGCCGGGGCAATCTGTGGCTCGACAACAAGGGTGAAATCCCCCTGGACGCCCTCCGGAGTATCAACGGCAATCTGATAGGCCTCGCCCTGACGGACTTCGATCTCGACCAGGCTGTTCTTCAGATACTCGTTCCTGTCATCATTCTCCGCAATCAGCGAGAGGGATGCGATGGACTCGCCGCGGTAGATGGCGAGCCGCGTATCCAGAAACCCATCCGTCCGAACCACGAAAACGCCGTCGCCCGGGGCCGTCCAGCTCCACCACACCGATCCGCCACCGGCCATGCCAAGGTGCTGCGGCTCCCCCGGTTCGTAACCCGCACCAAAATTCGTCGCCGTGTAGGTTCCGCCCGCCGGTTCGATGGTTATCCGGTCCGCGAAATCATCATTTGTCGCCGAGCTTCCCACCCGGTAGGCCACTCGGTAAACCGCGTCGGTCTTGCCAGCGAGTGAGGCGGTGACGCGCAGAAAGAGCTGATCCGTGACCTCCGGAACATCCAGCGTCGCTCGATACAAGCCATCCCCGAGATCCTGAAAAGCGGCCACCTCTCCGCCTTCGAACCCGCCGCTGACGCCTGCCCCCTCCACTCCATCCAGATCCGAAACCCGAACCACGAATGCCTGTGTCCGCCCGCCCACCAACCGTGTGCGCGAAGAGGGGAAGACTTCGATATCGAGCGCGCCATCCGGCACCGCCGTCAGCGCCGCCAGCGCATCTGCCCGCCCCCCCGTGCTCACAATTCCCTGCAACGACGGCAGCGGCACCGTCCCCGCCAGCAGGCGCCCGCGAAGGTCGAGCACCGAGAGTTCGGGCGCGCGTGCCAGCAGAAGGGCCGCTATGCCAGAGACATGGGGCGCTGCGGCACTCGTCCCATCCGCATAACTATAGGCCTCGTCGCTGTCCTTGTAGGTCGAAAAGATGGCCTCTCCCGGTGCGGCAAGATGAACGGAAAGCACACCGAAATTGGAAAAGACGGATCGTTCGCCGCGGCGGTCGATGGCCGAAACCACCACGGCATTCATCAAATCGAAAGCAGCCGGATACAGCCCCGCGTCGTCGATGCTGAAGCCTTCGTTCCCCGCCGCGATGACCATGATCGCGCCGGCCTCACCCGCCCGTTCGATAGCCTCGCGCAAGGCCCGGCTGTAACCTTCACCACCCCAGCTCGCATTGATGATCCGGGCGCCGTGCGCGACAGCGTAGTCGATACATTCGATAGCGTCGGCCGTGCTGCCGACGCCGGTATCGTCGAGAAATTTCAGAGCCATGAGGCGCACATCCCAGGCCACGCCCACCGCCGGGCCGCCGCCGTCCGCCTGTGCGCCGATGATGCCCGCGACATGAGTGCCGTGCCCGTCCGTGTCCATGGGGTTGCCGGTATCTTCGATCGCATCGATGCCGTGAACATCGTCCACATAGCCGTTGCCGTCATCGTCGAGGCCGTTCCCGGGTATTTCTCCCGGATTGACCCACATGTTGCCTGCCAGGTCACGGTGCGTGTAGCGGATCCCCGAATCGATGACCGCGACCACGACGTCGCTCGATCCCGTGGTCACGTCCCAGGCCTCTTCGGCCGAAATATCCATACCCGTCGTGCCGCCGTCCTGCCCCGTGTTGCGCAAGCCCCAGAGACGCCCGTCGCCAAACGCCTCGTCACCGGGCACCCGCGCGGGAAAGAGCAGGTAATCCGGCTCGACATACTCGTAGCGTCCCGTCGCCTCGAGCGCCCGCATGCGTTCCAACAACCATGCCTCGGGGGAAGCCGACGCCTGCCCCGCCGGGCCTCTCCTGAGAGAAGCCGCCGCCTGCGGGGCGAGATCCAGCACCACCAGGCCCGGCACCAGCGAACTCCCGAGCGAAGCGGCCCGCGGCTCGTTCGATCCGGCGGCGCGCGTTGGCACTTTTCCGTCCGCGGATGGCTTCAGCTTCGCCAGCACCCGCGTCGGGTGCGCTGGATGGCCATTGATCCATACCGGATCCACACTTTCCAGGTTGCCAGACGCCGCAAACAGGCAAGCACGCGCCAGCAAACCAACAATGATGACGACAAACAGAGGTAGCTGCTTCGACATGTCCCTGATCCCATCCTCGTCCGTGCGGTCACGCCGCCAGAACGGATGATCGATAATCCAGAATAAACCGACCAGGACAAGCCTTCCGTATCCGAAACAACACGATACGGGAATCTCTGAGGCGCCACATCCGGAAATCACCCCAGGGTGGTCGCAAAAAACCGGCCATGTCGACGCCGCCAAGCGGGCCACGACCCTGCGCGTCCCCCCCCAAAAAACCCGGCGTCAAAACATCTGTCGCGCGCATCGGCGCAGCCGCCCGCCACGCATGGAAAACAGCCTGGCCCGCTCACCGCCATCCCTGCGTGGAGGCGCCTCCCGCCCGCTCCGCCGGCAACAGCAGTCTCGACACACGACGCGAAAACGTCATTGCTCGAAACCACTCTGCCATGAGCGTTCGGCTGCAGTCGCCGTTTTAGCAGGACGCTCGCCCGCCCCCCTCTCCGCCCCTGCTTCCGCATGAATAATAAAAAAGCGCTATTCGTCTGGATCCTTCGCATCGCCGTCGCCGCACTTTTCGTTTTCGCGGCGCTTCCCAAGCTCACCGGCCAACCGGAGCCGGTCCAGGTGTTCCAGAGCCTCGGCGCCGAGCCCTATGGCCGCTACCTCACGGGTGTGCTCGAGCTGGTCGCCGCCATCATCTTTCTCGTGCCCGGCAAAGGCGTCTTCGGCTCGCTCCTCGGCATCCTCCTGATGGCCGGGGCCCTCGGAGCCCACGCGTGGAAGCTCGGATTCGCAGGGTCCGCAGGCGAGATGGCGGCGATGGCCGCCGGCATCCTCCTCGCCTGTATCGTCATTCTCGTGCTGCGCCCGGCGCGGCAGGATTGATCGCCGCCGTATCCTGATTGCCCATCACACGATCACACGAAGAGAACGCGGGCTCACCGGCCCCAGCCGATGCGCCCGCCTGCGCGCCACGGGGCCGCGACGCTCCTTTTGCGGCTGCCCCCCCCGATCCTCGAGACTCAAGTATCAACGACCATGCCAGGACCTCGCCCAACTCCCGTTGCCCTGAGCGTCGCCGGCTCCGACAGCGGCGGCGGTGCCGGCGTGCAAGCCGACCTCCTCACATTTGCCGCGCTCGGCGTCTATGGCACCACGGCGATCACCTGCGTGACCGCGCAAAACCCCGACAGCGTCTCAGCCGTGCACGCGGTGCCGGCACGCGTCATCGGTGAACAGATGCGGCAGGTGGCCGCGTTCTTTCGCATCGGGGCCATGAAGACCGGCATGCTGCTTCGGGCCGCGATCATCCGCGAAGTCGCCAGGTTTCTCGCCGAGCATCCCCGCCTCCCGGTCGTCGTGGATCCCGTCATGGTCGCCACCAGCGGCGCCCGCCTGCTCCAGCAGGATGCCATTCGCGCGCTGGCCGACGACCTGCTGCCGCGCGCCAGCCTGATCACGCCGAACCTCGATGAAGCGGCGGTCCTGCTCGGGAGCCGACCACAGACACCCGATGAGTTGAAAGAGGCGGCGGCGGCGCTCGCTTCGCGCTTCGGCACGGCCGTCCTGCTGAAGGGCGGGCACCTGAGCGGCGACCGCCTCTTCGACGTCCTCGCCCGCCCGGGCCACCGCCCCCGCCTCTTTCGCGGGAGCCGGATCAAAAATGTCGATACACATGGCAGCGGCTGCACCCTGTCGGCGGCCATCACCGCCCTCCTCGCCCGCGACGCCACGATCGAGGAAGCGGTGGTCGGGGCGCGCCGCTATCTGCGGCAGGGCATGACGCGTCCGGTCTTTCCCGGACACCGGCGCTTCATCGCTCACTGACGGAGGCTGGCCGCGATGCGCGAAAAGCACCACCCGGACGAAGCTTTTCGCGCCCCGTTGTTGTGGCTGCTGATCCCGCTCGCGCTCGGAATCGTCGCCGCCCGATGCGGCATCGCCGCGCCTCCGCTGGCGGGCACGTTTGCCGCGGCGGCGCTCGCCGCCGGCTCAATCGCCGCCGCCGGCGCCGGTTCGGCAAAGGGACGGACGGTCTGGGCACTGACGCTCGGGACGGCGATGACGTTGACCGGGTTGTTACTGATGCAGCGCGTGGACCGTCGCGCTCCCCGCTGGGAACACCTGCCACCCCGGGAAATCGACGCCGAGATCGAAGTGAACCGGCTGTTTCGCTCCGCCGATCCGGAGGCCCGGCTCCTTTGCCTCGGCACGTTCATCGACGTGCCGCCACTGCTCGACGATCTGCGCGGGCACCGGACATTTCTGGCCGTGGATGTCCCGAAGGGGTCGGGCCCCATCCTGCCGACGGCCCGCATCCACGTGCGCGGCGTCCTGCACCCGCTGGCCGCCGTGCCGCCGAAGCCGGGCAGCTTCGACGCCTACCTCCTCGCGCAGGCTGTGCTCTTTCGCATCAGTCGTGCCCAGTTGGTCGAGACGCTCCAGCCCGCGAACCGCCTCGAGCACTTCCGCCACGCCGCGGAAGAGAAGTTCAGGCACATCCTCGCCTTCGGACTGCCGCCCGATCTCCCTGCGGCGGGAGCCTACAGCGCGATGATGCTGGGTCGCCGATCGGAACTCTCACCCGAACAGAAGCACGTGTTTCTCCAGAGCGGGACCATGCATCTGTTCGCCATCAGCGGACTGCATATCGGCGTGATCGCACTGATTCTGGCCACGATGTTCACCGTCTGCAGAGTCCCACGCCTGCCGGGGATGATCTTCGGCCTGCTCGCCCTCAGCCTTTTCGTCGAAGCGACCGGCGGGACTCCGTCGGAGCGACGCGCCCTGCTGATGATCGCCTTTCTGTGGACCGGGACCGCCCTGGCACGGCCGGCCAATCCGCTCTCATCACTGGCCGCGGCCGCCACGGTCGTGCTGGTCGCCGATCCGCTGGCTCTGTTCACCACCAGTTTCCAGCTTTCCTACGCGGTCGTCGGCAGCATCCTGCTCTACGGCATACCCTTAAAAAACTGGATACACCAGAAGACCGCGCTGTTCCGGGATATTCCGCTCACGGACTGGAGGGCGCAGCACCACTTCCTGAATCAGACGGTCCGGTGGGCGGGCGGGCTGTTCAGCATCTCGCTCGCCGCGATGCTCGTGTCC
>RFJS01000132.1 GCA_003694825.1 Verrucomicrobiota bacterium
CCGACGGTGTGCAGCGGCGAACAGCACGAGCATGGCGAGGGGGCCACCCTCAGGCAGGCGCACAAGCAGGCCCGGGCCGCGGCCTGGAAGGAGTTCAGGGAAAGCGCCGCCTCGTGCTTCAGTTTCGTGGAGACAATCGGCCTCAGCTACCTGTGGAAGACGCTGCGGCATGCCTTTCGCCGGAGCGCGTCCGCGGACGGGCGGCAGACGCGGCCGCTACTCGCCCCGTCGCTCTCCCTCGAGCAAAAGGTGCAGTTGGCTGCCGGCATCTTTACCGGCCTCACTCTCGATCGGACGTGCGCGCGGCTCGTGTTCCTCTGCGGACACGGGAGCACGACGACCAATAATCCCTACGCATCGGGGCTCGATTGCGGCGCCTGCGGCGGCTTTCCGGGCGATGTCAACGCCCGCATTGCGGCGGCGCTTCTCAACGACGCGACCGTGCGCGACGCGCTCGCCGGCCAAGGCATCACGATTCCCGCGGATGCCTTCTTCATCGCCGGCCTGCACAACACGACCACGGACGAGGTCGAGCTTTTCGATATCGATGCCGTGCCGGCCGGGCATCGATCCCTGGTGGACGCGTTGCGGGCGGCCCTGCAGGAGACCGGCCGCCGGAATGCGGCCTGGCGGGCTCGACTCCTGGATGCACCGGCGGCGGCGGATCCGGTGACGGCGGTCCGGGCGAGGAGCGCCGACTGGTCGCAGGTGCGTCCAGAATGGGGACTGGCCGGCAACGCCGGCCTGCTCATCGCACCGCGTCATTGGAGCCGCGACGCCGCGCTCGAGGGAAAGGTTTTCCTGCACGAATACGATCCGGTCATCGATCCGGACGGCGCGCGTCTGGAAAGCATCCTTGCGGGCCCGCTGGTCGTGGCCAGCTGGATTAATCTCCAATATTTCGCGTCTGCCGTGGACAACCGCCATTTCGGCAGCGGCCACAAGGCGATCCACAACGTCGTTGGCGCACTCGGCGTGGCGCTCGGCAACGAGAACGATCTCCGTCCCGGCTTGCCTCTCCAGTCCGTCAGTGACGGCACGCGATTGATCCATGAACCGTGCCGGTTGCATGTGATGATCGCGGCCGCGCCGGAAGTAATCGAGCGGTTGCTCGAGCGGTTGCCGGCTGTGCGTGAGCTGGTCGAAAACGAGTGGCTCCATCTCTTCTCTCTCGGTGTGGATGGCACCCGCTTCGATCGGAGGGAGCGCAGCGGCCGCTGGCTGCCGGCGCCGTCTTTTGCGGCTGGCGCGACGCACAACCGCCCCACGACCCAGGCCGGACGCTAATGCTCCCTTCCGGGGCCCGCTCCCGGGGCAGACCGACGGAGCAGCGGCAGCGCCGCGCATGGCGCCGCAGGGCCATGCCGACGAGTGCGGTGCGCAGAGCGATGCCGCCGATCATGGCGCGGTCGGCCCAGGTGTTCGGCAGCAGCATCAACAGAGCGACGAGCGCGCCCATGACCAGGGCCGTGTTGCCCAGCATCCAGCTCTGTTCATAGTCGCGCGCCTCGCCGATCTCCTTCGCGAAATCCACCGGCGTGAGCATGGTGGTGAAAAACCGCCGTTCGCGCTCGCGATGCTCCGGCGTGGTGAACCGTCTCAGAGCGATGCATACGAACGTGGCGACGGTGCCGCATCCAAAAATCCACAAGGTGCGATCCTGGATCGTCCACTGCTCGCCGAGCGCCCGTTCCGCGTAAAGCGCGTAGAGCGACGGGGCGAGGCAGGCGCCGAAGAGGACCGGAAAACTCCAATGCGGGAGGCGCCGCACCCAGAGTCCGGCGAGCATGGGAAACCCCAGCGGGATGCCCACAGTCGACGCGATGACGAGATACGCGTCGAAAAGAGGAAAGTCGTCCTGTTCGCTGAGCCGCAGGCTGATGACGATGATGAGGGCGCCAAGGGCCACGGTGCTCGAGCGGGCGATGAGCATCGCCTTGCGGTCGGCCAGAGGGGGCAGCTTCAACGCTTCCCGCACCCGCGGGACGAGATTGCGGATGATCGTGCCCACCACGTCGTTGAGGCCGGTGTCCATGCTGCTCATCGTCGCCGAAAACATGGCGGCGATCATCACGCCCATCAGGCCTGCCGAAAGGAGTCGCAGCGACATGAATACATAGGCGGATTCGGCCGGGTTTTTCACTGGCAGGGCGTCCACCTCCGCCTGAAAGAGAAAGCGCGCCACCATGGGCGGGATAAACCAGACCACCGTCCCCAGCGCCATGAGCCCGCAGGCCAGCCAGGCGGCACGGCGGGCGTCGCGGCCGTCGCGTGCCGCGAGGTAGCGGCCGGACTGGCTGATGCTGATCTGGCTGTAGAGCTGCATGACGAAGATCGCGACGATCCACTTCCAGGTGAACCGGTCTTCGGGAAACTGGCCGGGGGATTTGACCAGGCTGAAATCGGCGGCGACGGCGGGATCGGTGAAGTGCCGAAAAAAGCCCCCGAAGCCGCCAACCTCGCGCAGGGCGAGGACGCAGAGGAGCACGGTGATGGGAAACAGCACCAGCCCCTGGACGAAGTCCGTCGCGAGCACCGCCCACTTTCCCCCCGGTGGTGGAATAGAAAACCACGATCGCCCCCATCACCACGATCGTGCCGCCGAGCGGCAGGTCGAAGGCGCTGCTGGCGAAGACGCCGAGCGCCCACAACTGTATCGCCGCCCCCATCGGCGCGAGCAGAGCGGAAGTGACGACGGAGAACTGCTCCACGCCGGTTCCAAAGCGCATCCGCACGACATCAGCGGTGGTGTGGGCCCGCGTCTGCCGCAGCCAGCCCGCGAGGAACAGGCCGCCGATCGCAAAGGCGACGATATTCGCCAGGTAGATGATGAGGAACGTCGGACCGGCGCTGTAGGCGGCGGAGCCGTTGCCGGTGAACGTAAAGGCGCTGATCCCGGACATGAGCATGCTCGTGCCGACCATCCACCAGCTCCCCTGCCCGCCGGCGCGGACATAGTCGCTGGTGTTGCGGCTCATCCGGGAAAAGACGAGCCCGGTGACGATGAGGACGAGGAGGTAGAGGGCGATGGTGAGGTATTCCAGGAGCATGGGGATCGGGGCGCGGCCGGCATTTCACGCGCAGGCGCGGCCGGCACAAGCCTTTCAGCGCTCCGATTCGTGTGAACGCAGCACCCTGCCCCTCGCGCCACGCCCGATCGGGCGCTCCCTCCCGCTCTCCGCGGGCGTCGCGCCGCCACAACCGTCGCGCCGCGGCTTTCGCGGCATCAGCGCCGCAGGATCAGCTCAAAGTCGTGGGGCTGCGGGGTGGCGGCGAGTTCCGCCAGCTCGGTGAGGCGGCGCACGGAGGCGGCGGCCTCGGCCTCGCGATCCTTGCGCAGCAGGTAGAGGCTGACGCTGCGTCCCAGCGGTGTATTCAGGGTTTCCGGACCGACCTTGGACTTCCAGTCTTCGACGAGGGGCTCCATGAAAGTGATGTCGATGGGCCGTTCCGCATCGGGTGCGAGTCGCTGTTCGACGAGCGCGACGCTGCGCAGGCCGTCGGCGACCAGTTCCGCCTTGCGCACGACCAGCCGCTGGATTTCCACCGCCTGACGGTATTGCGGCGTATTCGTTGTCATCGCCAGGTTGATACCCGCGGCCATCTGTTCCGCCGTGACACTGCCGACGAGCTCCTTGTCGATGTAGAGATCCCAGGTGCCGGGCTGCAGGCCGGTGATGATGAGCACCTGCTGGTTGAGCTCCTCCATGAACGGGACGAGCTTCAACGCCGCCCGCATCTCCTCGGGGGCGGGAAACGGCAGCGCCTTTTCCGTCCAGCGAAACCGCACACTGGATCGCGATTTCTCGACGTTCTCCACGACACCGTTGTCGGCGGCGAGGATGACATTGTTCTCCAGGTCGATCACCAGCCGGGAGACGATGCCCTGGACATTCTGGGCCCGGAGAAAGGCGTAGGCGGCGACAAAGTGCCCGAGTGGTCCGGGCTCGGCGCGATTGGCCGCCATGATCGAGGCCAGCGGGTTTTCCGCCTGCAGGCGCGCGTTGGCCTCGGCCATTTTCGCATGGAGGTCGATGAATGCCGCGCCGCTTTCGTTGGCCACGTCGCGAACGATCTGGGCGCAACGCGCAAGCGCGGCGTTCGCACCCCGGTTGAGCGGGGCCGGGCTCTGCACCGTCTCGTCATAGATCGTGGGCGAAAGCAGGATCACCCGGGCGCCGGTCGATTTCACCCGCGCGACCAGGCTCCGCAGGTCGGAGCCGAACTTGTCGATCCGATCCGCGCGCATCTGCTCGAGGGCCGGACTGGAGGGGCCGCTGGTGTAGAGCGTGCGCCCGATGTCGTTCATCCCGAAGAGAATCGAGACGACAGTGGGCTCATGCGGCTCGACATCCCAGGCGAGTCGGCCGATGGCCGAGCCCGCGGTGTCGCCGTGGAGCCCGGCGTTGACCACCTGCAACGACATCCCGGGAAACCGCGTCCGGTAAAACAGCTCGATCAGGGCGAGGTAGTCGCCGTGATGGGTCGTTTCGTCGCCGAGAGCGCACCAGACGTCGCCGGGTGCAAAGGGATCGGGGGCACGCCGCCCGTGGACGGCGGGCTTGAGCGGGGCGAGAAACAGAGCGGCGAGGATCGAGAAGAAGGCGGCAGGTTTCATGCGTCGGGCGTGCATAGGAAGGGGTTTGCACACTACACCAACGAGCTCCCGTCGCCAGTGCGAGATTGTTTCTGTGGCCGGGAGGAAGGGACGGCGGCCGGAGCCGTCTCCCCCGAAAGTGGCAAACCACGTGCGCAAGCGCACTCTACCCTTGCGCAAAAACATTGCTGGCTGCTGAATCGCCCCCCCCCTTCCCCACAAGCACGAGTAACTCCCAGGAAACCCTTTATGAGCACGATTGATGTTATTGTGTTCGTCGTCGCCGTGGTTGGTGTCATCGGCCTCGGCATCTGGAAATCCAAGGACGAAGACACTCATTCCGAACACGGCGCGTCGGACTACTTTCTGGCGGGCCGCGGGCTCACCTGGTGGCTGGTTGGCTTTTCGCTGATCGCGGCAAACATCTCCACCGAGCAGTTCGTCGGCATGTCGGGCAAGGCGGCGGACTGGCTCGGCATGGCCATCGCCTCCTATGAGTGGATGGCGGCGATCACGCTGGTCGTCGTGGCCTTCCTCTTCCTGCCGAAGCTGCTGCGCTGCGGCATCTATACCGTTCCGGAGTTTCTCGAATATCGCTACGGCCCCTTCTCGCGGTTCATCATGGCGGTGGCGACCCTCGTCATCCTCGTGGGCGTGCCGACCGCTTCGGTCATCTTTTCGGGGGCGAAGGTCGTGAGCGTGTTCTTTCAGGACACGACGCTGCTCGGCCTGGATCTGGGCAACATCACCGTCGGTTGCTGGCTGATCGGCACCTGTGCGGCGGTTTACGTCTTCGTCGGCGGCCTGAAGGCCTGCGCCTGGACCGACCTGATCTGGGGGTCGGCCCTGATCGTCGGCGGCGCGCTCGTGATGTTCCTCGCCTTCTCCGAGCTGGGGCAGCGGGATCCCAACGAACTGATAGAAACCAAAGTGGCGACCTCAACCGCGACGGTCGATGACCTCGCCAACGCCAACGCCTTCGAACGCTGGAAGCTGCTCAACGACGGGCCGGCCGTGACCGGTCCGAACGGTTCGGGTGGCAAGCTCCACATGGTGCGCCCGAAGACTGACCCGGAGATTCCGTGGACGGCGCTGCTCGTGGGCCTGTGGATTCCCAACTTCTTCTACTGGGGGCTGAACCAATACATCATGCAGCGCACGCTCGGATCGAAGTCCCTCGCCGAGGGCCAGAAGGGCGTGATTTTCGCCGCCGGGTTGAAGCTGCTCATCCCCTTCGTCGTCGTCATTCCCGGCATCCTCGCCTACAATCTCTTCAGTGATGACCTCAAGGGCGAGGCCGACCGCAAGAATGCCGCCGCGATCGCCGAACTCGAGGCCGGGGCGCAAAAGGTGTTCCCGATGTCCGAGGTCTTCGCGGAGGTGAACCCGGAGGCGGCGCTGAAAGTCGTGCAGCACAACGCGCGGATGGCCGGCGTGGACATCGATCTCCCGGCCGCCCCGGATGCGGCGACGTTGTTTGCGTCCAACGAGACGGCCATCGCGGCCGCCATGGCCAAAGGGCTGCCGAGCGCGACGAAGCTCGTCGGCTACGACTACGACGCGGCCTTCCCCACCCTGCTGCGCAAACTGCTCAAGCCCGGCATCACGTGGTTCGTCCTCGCCGCCATCTTCGGTGCGGTCGTCTCCTCACTGGCCTCGATGCTGAACTCGGCCTCGACCATCGCGACGATGGACATCTTTGCGAAGATCAAGAAAGACGCCTCGCAATACGCGCTCGTAACCTCGGGGCGCGTGTGTGTGGTGCTCTTTGTCCTGATCGCGTGTCTGATCGCGCCGTCGCTCGACGACCCGAAATTCAGCGGCATTTTCACCTACATCCAGGAATTTCAGGGCTTCATCAGCTCGGGCATCCTCGCGGTGTTCCTGTTCGGATTCCTCGTGCACCGCGCGCCGCGCTACGTCGGCTGGGTGGGCATCGCCCTGAATATCGTGCTCTACGGGCTGTTGAAAATCTTCGCGCCGGAAATCGCCTTCCTCAACCGCATGGCCATCTGCTTCGGCGCGATTCTCGTGGTGCTCACGATCATCCGCCTCGTCAATCCGCTCGCGAAGCCGGTGGAGCTGCCCACCACCGACCTGATCGCCCTGGAAAGCTCGCCGACGGCGAAAGCCTGGGGCATCGTCGTCGTGGTGGCGACGCTCGCGCTATACTGGCTGTTCTGGTAAGCCGGTCGTTTCCGGACACCCGGACACTTTCGGGCAGGCTCCGCGTCGAGGCGTGGAGCCTGTTTCGTTTCCGGGCCGGTTGGCCGACTGAGCCACGGGGCGCGCGGCGCCGCATCACCTCCGGTTTCCGCCCGGGATCGAGGCCCGACGCCTCCACTCGAGTGCCGCAGGCTTGCCATCGCCGCCGAGTTGCGATTGAAAGGCAGGCAAAGCTTTCTGGTTAACCGCGAACGGTTCTTTCTGCTTGAAAAGCCCGGGCTGCTGCGAGCACCCGGGCTTTCCTTTTCTTCGCCATGGCGGCCCGGAACCAATTGCCGGCTGTCGCGCGCCTCACGCCCGGCGATGGCCGCGCCTCACTCGGCGTCCTTGTCGCCGTTGCCGAGCCATCCCTTGCGGCGGAAAAAGACGAGCAACCCGGCAACCGCGAGCGCGCAGACGCCCCAGAAAACCGGATAGCTGTAGCGCCACTCGAACTCCGGGATGTATTTGAAGTTCATCCCGTAGACGCCGGCCAGAAACGTGATGGGAATGAACACCGAAGCCATGACCGTCAGCACCTTCATCACTTCGTTGGCCCGGTTGCTCACGATATTCTGATAAAGCCCGTTGAGTCCGGCCACCTCTTCGCGGAGCCGGTCGACGAGATCAACCACCTGCGAGTGGTGGTCGGCCACATCCCGCAAGTAGACCCGCGTGGTTTCGCTCAACAGCGGCGATTCGTGACGTATCAACGCCTGCACCAGATCGCGCTGCGGCCATGCGATTCGCCGCAGCCTTTCGAGATCGCGCTTGAGCAAGTGCATGCGCTCGAGGGCGCTTCGGGGTGTTTTGCCACTCAGCAGCAGATCGTCGAGCGCCTCGAGCTGATCGCGACACGACTCCAGCACCGGAAAAAACGCATCCCCGATCAAGTCGCAGACCGCGTAGAAAAGATAAGAGGCGTCGCTTGAGCGCATGCGGGACTGCCGATTCTCGAGTCGCGCTAAAATGCGGTCCATGCCGGCGATTTCCTCCTCCTGGACCGTGATGAGCGTATCCGCATATAAGAACATCGAGACTTGTGATGTGGATACGCCGCCCTCCTGGCGGGCGGCCGCTCGCATGATCACGAAAAGGTGATCGGCAAACGCGTCCACCTTGGGCCGATGATTCGTCTCCAGGACATCCTCCGCCGAAAGCGTGTGAAACTCGAACGCCTCGCTCAGCAGGGCCACGCTCGCTGGATCGGCACCGATAACCTGCACCCAGCGCACCCGCGCGCCTTCGGGCATCGATGCGCGTTGCAGCGATTGCGGCGTCAGAACATCGAGATCGCGGACTTCGAAAAACGCCGGACCGTAGTCGACAACGCGAAAGCGAGCCTTCGGAGCTTCGCTACTCACTTCGGCGCCGAAGGCCTCGAGGCCCGGGCGGGATCCCGGTTCGGAACGGCGAGAGGGACGGCGGCGAATCCGTTTCATTTTGCCGAGTGTGGCGAGCCTTGTGCGCGGTGTCATCGCCCAATTCCGTGCCGCCGGGCCTTTCGCGTTGCCCGACTCCGGCAGGGTTGCATGGGTGGGTTGCCCATGACCCGTATGGCCATACCTCTCAGCGTCATCATGACAGCCGCGATCCTCACGAGGGGCGCGGCCGCCGATGATGAAGTGGCGGCGTCGACCGCCCTGCCGACCGCTCCCGTTGTGGAGGTCCAGCCGGTCGATCCGTGGGAGGTCTATCTCTTCCTCGACCGCTATTGCGTGGAATGCCATGGCGGACATCTGAAAAAGCCCAAGGGCCAATTCGGCTACATTCTCGATCTGCGCCGCCTCATCGACGAGAACTACGTCATCCCGGAAGTGCCCGGCGATTCGGACCTTTATATCTCCCTGATCACCGACGATCCGGACTTCAAGATGCCGCCCGACGACAGCGACGGGCCTAAGCCGAGTGCCGACGAGATTGCCCGGATCCACGACTGGATCCTGGCCGGAGCCCCGATCGATCCTCTCGGCCCCGAAGCGCAAGACGGCCTCGCCGACCTCGCCGCCGCTGCGACTTCGGAAAGCGTCCCGGATGCGGATGAGGCAGCCGCGTCAACACCCCGCCCCACCATCCCCCGCATCATCGGACGGTTCCATCCGATCATCGTCCACTTCCCGATAGCCCTGCTCATCTGCGCGGCGGGCGCCTCCGTGTTCTCGCGCATGCGCGGGCGGCAGGATTGGCTGCACGGCATGGCGAGGGGCAGTCTGTGGATCGGCGCGGCAGGTGCGGTTCTCGCCGTGGCAACCGGCTGGGTAAACGCCACCCTCGAAGGCTTCTCTGGCGGCGAAACCGACACGCACCGCTGGCTCGGCGTGGCCACCGCCGTCCTCGCGGTGACCGCCGTGATCGCGTGTGAATTCCTCTCCCGGATCAATGCGGTTCGCTGGCAGGGGGGGCGCACGCTGCAGGTCGCCCTGCTCGTCCTCGTGGCCGTTCTTGTCGCTCTCGCCGGACACACCGGCGGGTTGCTCTCCTACGGTGCCGACTATTTCTGGGGGCTGTAGCTTCGCCTTCCCACCGGACCGGGAGACGCGTCGGCGTCCTGTTTTGCTTTTTACGACTGAACTTTCCCTTCAACACTCCGCGCCGTGAAAAAGACGCCCGAGCTGTTTGAAAACAACCGCCGGTGGGCCGAGGCTATGACGGCCCGCGACCCCCGTTTCTTCCTCAAGCTCGCCGAGCAACAGGCTCCCGAATACCTCTGGATCGGTTGTTCAGACTCGCGGGTGCCCGCCAATGAGATTGTCGGACTCGCGCCGGGTGAGCTCTTCGTGCATCGCAATGTGGCCAACCAGGTGCTGCATGCGGATTTCAACGCCCTCCCCGTGCTCCAGTTCGCCGTCGACGTGCTCAAGGTCAAACACGTGATCGTCTGCGGACACTACGGCTGTGGCGGTGTCGCCGCGGCCTATACCCGCAACCGCTTCGGGCTCGTCGACAACTGGTTGCGCAACATCCAGATCATCCGCCGCAAATACGACCACATCCTCGATGCCGCGGGCGAAGAGAAAGCCCGCATCGACCGGCTCTGCGAGCTCAACGTCATCGAACAGGTGGCGCATGTGTGCCAGACTACCGTCGTGCGGGATGCCTGGCGGCGCGGGCAGGAACTGGTCGTGCACGGCTGGATCTACGCCCTCGAGAACGGCCTGCTCCGGGATCTGGATACGACCGTATGGGATGTCGGCGCCGAAGAGAAAATCTGCGCCGAGGCGATTGAGCGCCTCGCGCAGAAAACTCCGGCGTGAACGCGCCACGCGCCGGCACCCGCCTTCGCCGGCGCCCCCATTGCCTGCCCGCAACGGTCTTCGGGCCGATCCCGCCGCACTCTCAGAGTCCCAGAAACCGCGGGAGCCAAAGCGAGAGCGTCGGCACGTAGGTGATGAGCAGCAGCCCGACCGTCATCGCGATGAAAAACGGAATCATCGGCGCCACGACCCGCGAAATCGGGGTGCGCCCGACACTGCAGCCGATAAACAGGCACGTGCCCACCGGCGGGGTGCACAGCCCGATGCACAGGTTGGCGATGAGCACGATGCCGAACTGCACCGGATCCATCCCCAGACCGGTTACCGCCGGCAGGAAGATCGGGGTGAAAATCAGGACGGCCGGCGTCATGTCCATAAACGTGCCGACGATGAGCAGCAGGACGTTGATGAGCAGGAGGATGACCAGTGGATTGTCCGAAAGCCCGAGGAGCGCCTCGCTGACATTCTGCGGCACCATCTCGAAGGCCAGCACCCAGCTCATGGCCTGGCTCGCTCCCACCAGCAGCATCACCACCGAGGTCGTCTTCGCCGACTTCAGCAGGATCGCCGGCAGATCGCCGAGCTTCACTTCGCGGTAAACGACACATGCCAGAAAGAGCGCATAGGCCACGGCGATGGCCGATGCCTCCGTCGCGGAAAAGACCCCGCCGAGGATGCCGCCGAGCACGATGACGATGAGCAGCATGCTGGGCAGGGCGCCGACCAGCGTGGGGAAGAACCGCGGCAGCTCCGGCGCCGCCTCTTTCGAATGCGCCGCCTTCCCGCTGGAGAGGAAAGCGACCAGCATGATCAGCAAGCCGATCACAATGCCCGGCACGACCCCGGCCATGAACAGCGCGGCCACCGACACATTCCCGGCCACGACAGCATAGACGATCATGATATTGCTCGGCGGGATGAGCATGCCGGTGGTGGCCGATGTCGAGGTCAACGCCACGGCAAACTCGCGCTTGTAGCCCTTTTCCTCCATCTGCGGGATCATGAACCCGCCGATCGACGACACCGCGGCCGCCGCCGATCCAGACACCGCGCCGAACATCATGCAGGTGAGCGTATTGACGTAGGCAAGACCACCGCGGAATCGGCCGACGAGCGACGCCGCGAAATCCATGAGCCGACGGGCCATGCCCCCCTCCCCCATGAGCACGCCGGAGAGCACGAAAAACGGAATCGCGAGAAGCGGGAAACTCGCGATGCCGGTGGAAAGGCGCTGCGCCATCACGTATCCGGTCGGGACATCGCCGATCGAGGCGATCGTCGCCGCCGCGGCCAGACCGATGCACACCGCGATCGGCACGTTCAGCGCGAGCAGCGCCACGAAAATGATGAGCAGGATCCAGACTTCAGGCGTCATGGGCCGCCGCCTCCCCGTCGGCTCCGCGGCGCGCCAGCGCCACGAGATGCTCGATGGCCGAGATCGTGAAAAAAACGCCGGTGATCGGCACGACGCTATAGAGATAACCGATCTTCCACTGCAACACGGGCGTGAGCTGGTCGGCGCTCAAGGTGTCCACGACCAGCCGCCAGCCGCCCCACAACAGGGCGACAACCGAGAAGACCAGGACGCTGATCTCCGCGACAAAGCCGGCCAGTCGGCGCGCCGACGGATCGAATTTGCTGACGAAGTAATCGACCCCGAGGTGGCCATGCTCCCGAAAGGTTAACGCCGAGGCGAGCAGCGACACCCAGACCAGCAGATAGACCGCCAGCTCCTCGGTCCAGTCGCTGGGCTTGATCCCCGGCATGTAGCGGGAGATCACCCCCCAGAGCACATCGAGCACCAACACTGCGAAGAGGGCGATGGTGACGATCTCCAGCAGCCGGATCATCCCCGCCCAGATCGTCTGCAAGGCTTTCATCGGTGGCCGCCTCCTTCCTGCACGGCGCGGATGCGGTTCGCCAGCGCCTTCACTCGCTCGTCATCGAGCGCCTCATACATCGGGCGCGTCGCCTCCTGAAACGGCTTCTTGTCCGGATGGAAGATTTGCACGCCGGCCGCCTCGACTTCGCGCAGCGCCTTTTCGGTCTCTTCCTTCCAGAGCTTGCGCTGAAACTCGACGGACTCCGCCGCCGCCTG
Organism: Verrucomicrobiota bacterium; assembly: GCA_003694825.1. Classification (GTDB taxonomy): domain Bacteria; phylum Verrucomicrobiota; class Verrucomicrobiia; order Opitutales; family Opitutaceae; genus J108. Next base: position 12,155 of record RFJS01000132.1, read on the forward strand.
TTCCAGCCACCGCTGCACCTGTGGGTCGAGCCGGTCCCAGATCGCCTTGGAGAAGATGAGCACATCCGGGATGCGGGTGTGCTCGTCCAGCGAGTAGAACTTCGCCACCTCATAGTGCCGGGCGCTGAGAAAGCTCGGCGGATTGTTTTCCGCGCCATCGATCATGCCCTGCTGCAGGGCGGTATAGAGTTCGCCGAAGGGAATCGGTGTCGGCCCGCCGCCGAGCGTCTTGATCATGTCCATGGCCATCTTGCTGGGCATGACGCGCAGCTTCAGGCCCTTCACGTCGTCCGGCGTGAGAATCGGCTTTTTGACCGTGTAAAAGCTGCGGCTGCCCGAGTCGTAGTAGCACAGTCCGTGCACGTTGTTGGCCTCGCCGGCGCGGAGCAGCTTGCGGCCGATCTCGCCATTGAGCACATCCCAGTAGTGCGCCTCGTCATCGAAGAGATACGGCAGGCCGAAAACCGCCATTTCGGGGACGAAGCCCTCCATCGCCGCGGCCGAGGTCTTCACCATGGCGAGGGCGCCGCGCTGGAGCTGTTCGATGCTTTCCGGTTCGGAGCCGAGCTGGCCGCTGGGGAAGATCTGGATCTCGACGGAGCCGTGGGAGAGTTCCGCCACGCGCTCGGCCATGAAGGCCATGCCCTTGTGCACGGGGTGCGATGGGTCGAGCACGTGCGCGAGCTTGAGCACGAGGCGGTCGCCGGTGTCCTTGTGCTGGTCTTCGCGCAGCGATGCCACGAAGACAATGGCGGAAAGCAGTCCGCCGACAAGGAGCCCCAGCGTGAAGAATGAGAGGCTTTTGCGGTCCATGGGTTGTTTCTGGGAGTATTCGGGGATTGGGCAGCGCATTCACCGGTCCACCATCCGGAGGCGACGGAACCGGCGGCCTGAGCCCGTGGGCAGGCCGCCCCATACGTTCCTACACGTGTGGGTAATCTGTCCAGTCCTTCCCCGCACAAGCGTTTGCAGAGTGTCCGTATCTGGCCTGA
>RFJS01000592.1 GCA_003694825.1 Verrucomicrobiota bacterium
CCCTCATGCGCTTTCTCCGATTTGCGCGCCGTCACCCAACCGTCGCGCGAGCACCTCGAAACGGACCGCCAGACACACCGCCGACACCGCCAGCCCGGCTGCGAGTCCTGACCACACACCGACTGCGTCAAAACCCAGGATAAACGCCCCGACATAGGCCAGTGGCAATCCCACAAGCCAGTAAGCGACAAAAGTGAACACCGTCGGAACCTTCACATCCAACAGGCCGCGCAGCGCGCCGATCGCGACGACCTGGACCCCATCCACGAGCTGGAAAAGAGACGCGATCGCCAGCAGCGTTCCCGCCAACCGCACAACCGGCGCCTCGGCTACGACATCATCGACAAATACCGCCGCCACCACCTCACCGGCCGTCCAGAGAAACAAGGCGCTCAGCGACATGAAGATCAACGCCGTGCCGATCGCACTGTGCCCGATCACCCGAACCCTCCGGGCATCGCCTTCGCCCACGGCCGCCCCCACCCGCACCCCGACCGCCACGGAAATGCCGAGCGGGACCATGAAAATGAGCGCGATACAGCTCAACGCGATCTGATGGGCGGCCAGCTGCACCGTGCCCAGCCATCCCATCAACAATGCCCCGGCGGTGAAAACGCCCGCCTCGAAGAGCAACTGCATCGAAATGGGGAAGCCCACGCGAAACAGCCGCGCCAGCGTCGGCCAATCCAGCCGTCCCCACCAGACCGGCCCGCGGCCACCCGTCATCTCCGGTGACCGCACCACGTGGAAAAGCAGCACCAGGCACCCGATCGCGCGCGCCAGCAGCGTCGCCCAACCCGCTCCCGCCAGGCCCAGCGCCGGTGCCCCGAACTTGCCGAAGATGAGTATCCAGTTGAAAAACACATTGAGCACCACGGTGGCGAGCATGACCGCCATCGGCGGCGTCGGCCGCGAGCGGCCCTCACAATATTGCTTGATCGCCAGAAACACCAGGCCCGGAACAGCCGACCACCCGAGAATCACAAAGTAGGCCCGGCTCTCCAGTTCGACTTCGGGAGGCTGCCCCAGCCAGCGCAGGCCATACACGCCGACCGACGCCACGACCCCGAGCAACACGCCGATCGCCAGCGCCAGGCCGACGCCGTGCCGGAAAAGATCCCGGCACCCATCCTCGTCCGCCCGGCCATCCGCACGCGCCACGAGAACAGAAATCGAACTGAGCAGGCCGATCGCCACCATCATCATCAGGGCCACCAGCCCACCGGCAAACGCCGATGCCGCCAGCGGGACACGCCCGACCTGCCCGATCATGATCGCATCGATCAGATGCAGCACATGCTGCCCCACCTGCCCCACGATGATCGGCACCGCCAGCCGGACCGTCCGGCGCGCCTCGACGATGATTTCACCCAGATAACTCACAATGGTTCTCCCTCGAGAAACCGCGCATCCTTTACGCTCTCACCAGCCGCGCAACGACCATTCACCGCCGCGCGACGACCGCCGCACCCGGGGCGGCACCCCCGGGGCGGCACAGCGGCGGCCGGGCGCAATGCGCCCGCCTTCGCTCGCCCCAGCCTCCTCCCGGGCGCGCGACCTCCCTTGCGATCGACAGCAACGCGGCCGGTCTACCGTCCGCTTCCGGGCTCTTCCAGCGAAGGCGCTTCCCCCGCCATCCGCCGGGCGATCTCACCCTCGAAGTAGAGCGTCTGTGTCGGGAACGCGAAAGCGAGACCGCGCGCTTCGACCGCGCGCATGATCTTCAGGTTGATGCGCTGCCGGATATCCATGTGCTCGAGCCACTTCGTGGTCTTCGTGAAATAATAGACGAGGATATCGAGCGAGTGCGCTCCGAAATCCGTGAAATTCACGAGAATGAACTCCTGGTGAACGCCTTCGTCCTCCCGCAGGAGCCGGCGGATATCCTCGACGAGCGCCTCGACCTCCTCGGGCTTCGACTCGTAGGTAACCCCGATCACCTGTTTCACCCGGCGCTTCGGCATCCGCGACCAGTTCTCGATGATCTCGTTGGCCAGCAGCTTGTTCGGGATCGTGAGCTGCGACTTCGCCCACGTGCGAACCTTCGTGGAGCGCAAACCGATCTCCTCGACGTCACCGTCGATCTTGTTGCCCACCTGAATCCAGTCACCGACCTTGAACGGACGATCCGCCGCAATCGACACCGAACCGAAAAAGTTGCCGAGCGACTCCTGCGCGGCGAGCGCGACAGCGAGGCCGCCGATACCCAGGCCGGTGAGAAGACTCCCGACTGAGTATCCAAGATTCTGTATCACCAGGATGACCCCGATGATGATGAGAAACACCCGGGCGGCCCGCTTGAGGAGCGGAATGAAGTGATAAATCGCCAGATCGCGCTCGCGTGCCCCGTCCGCGAACATGTCCGCGAGCAGGTCGACAAAGCGCAGCACGCCCCAGAAAAGGATCGTCAGCGTCGCCGCCTGGAAGGCCCGCAACAGCATCTGGTCGACAAGAGGCGGGAGCGCGAGCGCCGTCGCCGCGAGAAAGATGCCCACGACGAGGACGAATGCCGCCGCCGGAGCCTCGATGGCGTTGACCAGTTCGTCATCATATTGCCAGCGCGTCTTGCTGGCGAGTTTGCGCAGCGCCCGAAAGACGAAGAGCACAAGCGCCTTCCGGAAAATGAACGCCACCAGCAAAATGCCAAACGAGACGAGAAGCTGCCGCGAAGTATTCTCCCCGATCTGCATGCGCATCAGGTGAGTCAACCACTGCAGTCCCTCCTGCAGCGGATCGGCCGCGGCATCGGCTGCCGTTGTCTCAGCCCCCGCTTCCTGCGCGCGGAGAAGCAGCGGGAAAAACCCACCCGGGAAAATGGCGACGATCCAACGAATAATCGAAAAGCGCATGGCGCGGAGCATGCCATGATGCCTCCGAAGCCGAAAAGGCCGGAGTGCGCCTCCCCAGGGGTTTTTCAAAAACGATTCCAGCCAGCATGCCCCGTGGGCGCCGCTGGACAGGCACGCCCTCCCCGGCAGGCGGGGTGCCCCTCGGCTCGCGCACCGCCCCCGCCGCCACCCCCGGCCGCGCGGGCAAACCCGCCGCGCCTACCCGCGCCAGCCCAGTTGCTCGCGAGCCGCGTCGCTGAGCATCTCGGGACTCCAGGGCGGATCCCAGATCAGCCGCACCTCGACCGACTCCACGCCCGGCACGGCTTCCGCCGCGGCCTTGACCCCGTCCATGATCACCTGTCCGGCCGGGCAGGACATCGTCGTCAGGGTC
>RFJS01000133.1 GCA_003694825.1 Verrucomicrobiota bacterium
CCCGGCCAGGAAAACACCCTCTCCGATCTTCGCGCCGCGGCCCGCCGCTCTCCCGTCGTGCTCCTCGAAGCCCCCACCGGCTTCGGCAAAACCGGCATCGCTCTCGAATACGCCCTCGGCGAGCTCGCCGCCGGCCGCCTCACCCGCCTCATCTACCTCACCGGCAAATCCACCGGCCAGCTCCAGGTCGTGCGCCAGCTCGAGGCCATGCTCGGATCGCCACCGGCGGCCACCTGGTGGCAAATCCGCAACAAGGCCGACCACTGCATCAACGACATCTACCACTGCTTTCGCGATGCCTGCCCCATCCTCGACGGCCAGGCGGAGCGCTGGCCCGACAGCGGCCTGCAACGCTTCTGCCAGGATCCCGCCATCCCCCGCGACCTCGATACCCTTCGCGACGCCGGCCGCGCCGCCCGTGTCTGCCCCTACGAAATCACCCGCGCCGCCCTTCCCTTCACCGACATCTGGATCGCCGACTACAACTACATCTTCGCCCCCGCCAATCGCGGCTTCCTCCTCGACCTCCCCGGCTTCGAGCCCGCCCACACCCTCCTCATCATCGACGAAGCCCACAACCTCCCCGCCCGTGTCGCCGACGCCCACTCCGCCGACCTCTCCCTTCGCGAAGTCCGCGACGCGGTCGCGGCCCTCGACTTCGCCGGCGCTCCGCACGCCCTCACCGCCGCCTGGGAGCGCCTCGCCCACTTCCTCGCCCGCCTCCAACCCACCGATACACTCGACCCCGACGAAGACGCCGCCCTCCACGAGCTCCTCGCCACAATCGATCGCCACAGCGCCGAAGCCGCCCTCGACTACGCCGCCCTCGGCCCGGCCGTATGCGACACCCTCTTCAAGGTCGCTTCACTTCACGCCACCCTCTCCTCCGGCCAACGCACCCTTCCCGAACTGATCTGGGCGCCGGCGCCCGGCATCGCCCGCTTCTCCTGCCTCGACGCCGCCGCCGCCATCGCCGAGACCATCGGCACCTTCGGCCACGCCCTCTTCCTCTCCGCCACCCTCGCCCCCATCGACGTCTTCGAGCGCCAATGCGGCCTCGACCTGCTCGGCATCGACACCGCCCGTATCCAGGCCACCACGCCGTGGCGCGACGAGGCCTACGACGTCGCCATCGACACCCGCGTCGACACCCGCTACGATCATCGCCGCCGCCACCTCGCCCGCACCGCCGCTTCCATCGCCGACATGCGCCGCCACGCCGACGGTCCCGTCGTCGCCTTCTTCCCCGCCTACCGCTACGCCGAAGACATCCTCGCCCACCTTCAGGCCGGGCATCCGGACATCCGCGCCGCCTTCCAGACGCGCACCCGCGACCTCACCGAGCGCACCGCCTTCATCGAAGAATCCCTCGCCCTCGCCGATGTCCTCCTCCTCGTGCTCGGAAGCAGCTTCGCCGAAGGCATCGACCTGCTCGGCGGCCGCATCGCCGGCGTCGTTGTCGTTGGTCCGGCACTACCTGAAGTCAATGCCGTGCAGCGCGCCCGCCTCGACGCCTCCCGCGCCCCGACCCGCACCGCCGCCTTTCGCGAAGTCTACCAGATCCCCGGCATGCAAAAGGTCAACCAGGCCCTCGGGCGCCTCGTGCGCGCCCCCGGCCAACGCGCGCGCGTCCTGCTGCATTGCCGGCGCTTCGCCCAGCCCGACTACCTCCAGCTCCTCGCCCCCGAATATCGCGAAGCCGCCGTCCTGCAAACCGATGACGACCTGCAGCGCTGGCTCCGGGGCTCCCCCCTCTGACCGCGACACGCCGCGCCTTCCGCGTCCTGCGCCTGCCCGCCATCTCCACCCGGATCATCGCCATCCGCTCGAGCCTCCTCGTCCTCGCCTCCCGCGACAACGACGGCCCTGCTTTGCTCTTTACCGGCGCTTGCGGGCGCGGCCAGACTCCCACCTCGTGGGCACACAAAAAACCCTTCCGGCCGACGAGGTTGCCGAGGCGCTCCAGCGCGTCATCGATGCCCTCGCTCGGCGTCATGCCAACACTTCGGACCTCGTGCTGCTCGGCATCGCCAACGGCGGCGTCGCCGTCTGCCAGCGCGTAGCCGCTGGCCTCGCCCGCGCGCTCGGTCGTGACGTTCCCCATGGCGTGGTCAACGTCGCCTTCCATCGCGACGACCTCGGCCGCAACCCCATCCCCCGGGTCGCCCACCCGACGGAAATCCCCGTCGACCTCGACGACGCCACCGTCGTGCTCGTGGACGACGTCATCTTCTCCGGGCGCACCGTCCGCGCCGCCATGGAGGAAGTCTTCGCCAACGGTCGTCCCGCCGCCATCGAACTCGCTGTCCTGGTCGACCGGGGCAACCGCCGCCTGCCCATCGCGCCCGATTGTGCGGGCATCGTCCTCGAGACCACCCCGGAGCAGAAAGTCGAGGTCCGGCTCGACAACGAAAACCCATCCCGCGACACGATCACCATCTCCCAACCAGCATGACCTCCGTCCCCGACACCTCCCGTTGGACTCGCAAGGATTTCACCGCCATCGAGCCGCTCTCGGTCGATGAAATCCAGCAGATCTTCGAAGTCGCCCGCGCCTTCAAGAAGACCCTCGGTCGATCGCAGAAGAAAGTGCCGGCGCTGCGCGGCAAGACCGTGGTCAACCTCTTCCTCGAGCCGAGCACCCGCACCCGCATCGCCTTCGAGATGGCGGCCAAGCTCCTCAGCGCCGAAGTCATCTCCCTCGACATGGCGCGCAGCAGCACCACCAAGGGCGAGACCCTCCGCGACACCGCCGAAAACGTCCAGGCGCTCAACGCCGACATGCTCGTGATCCGTCACTCCGCGGCCGGTTCTCCCGGCTACCTCGCCGACCGCCTCCAGATCCCCGTCATCAACGCCGGCGACGGCGCGCACGAGCACCCCACCCAGGCCATGCTCGACTGCTTCACGCTCACCGAGCACTTCGGCAGCCTCAAGGGGCGGCGCATCACCATCCTCGGCGACATCCTCTTCAGCCGCGTCGCGCGCTCCAACATCTGGGCCATGACCAAACTCGGCGCCGAAGTCACGCTCGTCGGCCCCTCCACCCTCGTGCCCCACTGGTTCACGGAATTCGGCGTCAAAGTCTCCCACGATCTCCGCTCAGCCCTCGCCGATGCCGAAGCCGTCATGCTCCTCCGCATACAGCACGAGCGCCAGACCTCCAGCCACTTCCCCTCCCTCGGCGAATACACCAGCATGTTCGGCCTCAACAAGACCCGCGCCTCCTGGCTCAATCCCAGGGCCATCATCATGCACCCCGGCCCCATCAACCGCGGCGTGGAGATCGACTCCGACCTCGCCGACTCCGACCGCTCCGTCATCCTCGACCAGGTCACCAACGGCATCGCCGTGCGCATGGCCGTCCTCTACCTCTGCGCCGGCGCCGCGCCAGCCCGTTCTCTCGTCTGACCCCGCTCCGCCCAGCCCTTGCCCAAACCCGCAATCGACACGCCGATCAACTCTCCTTCCATGCCTGACATCCTCTGGATCCAAAACGGCCGCATCATCGATCCCGCCAACGGGCGCGACGAACCCGGCGACCTCTTTGCCGTCGACGGCAAGATCGTCGCCGCCCTCAGCGACGAACAGCGCGCCTCAGCCCGCGTCATCAACGCCGAAGGACGCATCGTCTGCCCCGGCCTCGTCGACATCCATGTGCACCTGCGCGAGCCCGGCCAGACACACAAGGAAACCATCCAGACCGGCTCCTGGGCCGCCGCCGCCGGCGG
>RFJS01000134.1 GCA_003694825.1 Verrucomicrobiota bacterium
TGCATCGCGACGGTCACCGGCAGGGCTCCACAGGTAATCAGGTCGTTGACAATCGTCGCCACCGTATCGATGGCCACTTCACGATAGAAGCAGCGCCCCAGTTGCTCCCCGGCCCGATCGGCCGCGAGGTTCTTCGTGCCGAGCCCCTCCTCGACATGTGCGAGATAGTGATCGTCGGCCTCGATCAGATAGGCGCTCTCGCCCCGTGTTTCCGCCGGCTCGCGATAACCGTGGTCGGCAAGCAGCCCCGCCGTGGTCCGCGCCGCCTTCTGGCAGGCCCGCTTGAAGGCGTCGAGTTCGTCATAGCTGACACCGGAGGATTCGTAACTGAGCGACATGGGAAGACAGGGGGCTCAGTAGCTGCGCCCCTGGTTTTTTTCGTAGAAGTTGATAAAGGCCTGATTGACCACCCGCAGGCCGCCCGGAGTCGGGTATTCGCCGGTGAAATACCAATCGCCGGAGTGATTGGGCAGCGCCTTGTGAAGATTCTCGATGCTCTGGTAGAGGATGATGATCTCGCCGTCCCAATCGATATCCTTCGGCCGGACGAGGCGGGCGATGCGGGCGGAAATTTCGTCGGCCGTGAACTGGTCGTAGAGCCGCTTCACCTCGTTGCGCAGTTCCGCGGCAGGGGCGTTGGCCTGTGCCACGCACCGCTCGTAAACGTCCCGAATGATATCGCTCTTCCCCTGCTCGTGAACCAGATCGATCATCGCCTCGAAAGCGATGAATTTGCCCAGCTCCGACATGTCGATGCCATAGCAATCCGGATACCGGATCTGCGGGGCGGTCGAGGCAATGACGATGCGCCGGGGATTGAGGCGGGAGAGGATTTTGAGAATGGAGCGGCGCAAGGTCGTGCCCCGCACGATCGAGTCATCGACACAGACCAGATTGTCCTCGGGACCAACCGCCCCGTAGGTGATATCGTAGACGTGTGATGACATTTCGCCACGCCACTTCTCCTGGCTGATGAAAGTGCGCAGCTTGACATCCTTGTGGGCCACCTTGCCGCTGCGCGGCCAGTTGCGCATGATCAGCGCATCGAGGGTGGCCTCGTCGAGCGGCCCCTTTTTCTGGGCTTCGAGGATGGCATCGCGCACCTCGATCCGGCGGCGGCGGCGCAACTCCTCGAGCAGCCCGTAATAGGCGGTCTCGGAGGTATTGGGGATGTAGCTGATAACCGTATGCTCGAGGTCGTTGTCGATGGTCCTGAGAACCTGGTCGGCGAGGCCGGCTCCGAGAGCCTTGCGCTCGAGGTAGATCTCCGGATCGTTGCCCCGGGAGAAGTAGATCCGCTCGAAGGAGCAGGACTTGCGCGGCCGCGGCTCGGCAAACGGTTCCGAATAGACGCGCCCGTCATTCTTGACGACGAGCACCTCGCCCGGACGCACTTCCCGAATGTCCTCCGGCGACTTGTCGAAGACGGTCAGCAGCGGCGGACGCTCCGACGCCACCGCGACGACATCGTCATCTTCGAACCAATACGCCGGACGGATGGCCGCCGGATCGCGGAAGACAAACCCGTCCCCCGTTCCGATCGCCCCGATAATCACATATCCACCATCCCAATACTTCGCACAATCGCGAATCACCTCGACGATATCGAGCTGTGCGAACATCGCCTTCGACAGCTTGGCGCCATCGAGGCCCTCGGCCCGGAGCTTTTCGTAAAGGCGCTGGTGGGCATTGTCGAGGGCGTAGCCCATCATCTCGAGCAGGGCCTGGGTATCGGTGGCAAAGATCGGATGCTGTCCCTGTTCGATGAGCCGGGCATTGAGCTCGGCGGTGTTGGTCATGTTGAAGTTGCCGGCCAACATGAGGTTGCGGGTCGGCCAGCTGCTGCGACGAAAGAACGGATGGCAAACGCTGCGGTGGTAGCCGCCGGAGGTGCCGTAGCGCAGGTGGCCGAGGTAGAGCTCGGCGCCGAAATCGAAGTGCTTTTTGACGGTGGCGGGAAACTCGGGGAAGACCGTTCCGTTTTTGACCAGCGCGTTGTATTGCTTCAACAGGGAGCGAAAGATGCGGTCGATGGGGTTCGATTTGATCTCGCGCTCGCGAAACATGTATTGCTCGCCCACCGGCATGCCGAGCTTGACGGCCGCAACGCCGGCGCCGTCCTGCCCCCGGTTGTGCTGTTTCTCCATGAGCAGGAACAGCTTGAATAAACCGTAGAGCGGCGTGCCGTAATTGAGAAAATAGTGCTCAAGCGGCTTTTTCAGCCGCACCATCGCAATGCCGCACTCGTGGGATATGGGATCACTCATATTGGCGTGAAAAGGCGGCCAGCGCTGCGCTGGCGATGTGGGCGGGCCTCGAAGTTCGATGGTCTGCGGCTTTCACGGTCGGAAAAGCCCTCCCATGACGGGTGATTGCCACAGCCGGTCAAGGTGAAAAACATGCCACCGTCCGGTGCCACTTGTGCGACGCGCTCACCGCTGCGCATCCCGGCCGCGGGGATGGTGGCGGGCGTGCTCGGTGAGGAGCCGACGGGCCTCTACGGCCGTGTAGATCTGCGTGGTCGAAATGCTGGCATGTCCGAGCATTTCCTGGATGGCCCGCAGGTCGGCGCCGCCGCCGAGGAGGTGCGTCGCAAACGAATGCCGCAAGAGGTGTGGCTTGACGGGCTTCTCGATGCCGGCCCGGCGCGCGTGCTTGCGCACGAGATGCCAGATGGTTTTGCGCGAGATGGCCCGCCCGCGATCGCTGATGAATAATTCGCTCCCGGTGCAGGGCTTCACCAGTTTCGGCCGGGCCGCTGCGAGGTAGGTCTCCAGCGCCGCCCGCGCCGCGGTGCCGAGCGGGACCACGCGCTCCTTCGCTCCCTTGCCGAAGACGCGCACGAAGCCCAGCTCCAGGTCGACGGAGGTCAGCAGCAACCCCGAGAGCTCCGAGGCCCTCAGCCCGCTGGAATAAGCCAGCTCGAGAATGGCTCGATCCCGGATCCCATAGGCGTCTGTTGCCGGGGGGGCAGTCAGCAGGCGGACCGTCTCGTCGACCGTGAGCGTGTCCGGCACGCGCCGGCTGCCCTTCGGCCCCGTGACCAGCTCCATCGGATCGTCAGCACGAATCCGTTCACGCACGAGATAACGAGAAAAGGACCGCAGGGCCGAGAGCTTTCTCGACAAGCTCGAGACGGCGAATTGCCGGCCGGTCAGGGCGTAAAGCCAGTCAGTGACCAGCGCAGCCGTCACGTCCTTCCACTGCACCACCCCGGCCGACGCCGCATGCCGCGCAAACTGCATCAGATCCCGCTGGTAGGCGGCCACAGTGTTGCGCGAAGCCCCCTTCTCGAGCTCGAGAAACGCGAGGAAACCGTCGATCCCCTCCTGCAAAGCCTCGGGCAGCGCCTCCGCGCCTCCCGGCGCTTCCCCACGGGCTCCGGTCTCGGCAGACCGGTTGGAAACATCACCACCCCGACTGCGGGACGCCGGAATCGCTCTCCTCGCAGCCTTCATGGATTGGGGCGTTATCGCCCGCCCGGGGCGCCGTCACGAGCGTCAACGACGCCGCGGGGGCCGGCGCGGGTTGTTGTTCTGGGACGCGTTCGGTTTGCGCAGGCGATAGGTGATCCGTGCCTTGTCCAGATCGTATGGGCTCATTTCCATCTTCACCATGTCACCCGTGGTGATCTTGATGAAGTTTTTGCGCAACTTTCCGGAGATATGGGCGAGCACGGTGTGGCCGTTCGCCAACTCCACCCGAAACATCGTTCCAGGCAACACAGCTGCTATTTTGCCCTCTACTTCTATCGTTTGATCGTCGGTCATATATGCAAAACCGGCCTTCTTCGCCGGACAAGGAAAGCGTTGATCTCTCGCGCATGTCTCCCGACGAGGCAAGGTTTATTGCGCCGGGATTCCACCGCGACGCCGAATTTCTCATGAGTAAACCGTCATCCCGCACCATCGAGTGCCCGTTCGCCAAGCGCCACCCGTCACAGCTCGTGCGTGACGACGCCTTTTTCATGTCCCTGGCCTACAACCGGGCGATCGATGCCTGGCGCCAGGATGAAGTGCCCATCGGCGCGGTCGTCGTGCGCGACGGCGAAGTCATCGGCTCGGCGCACAACCAGGTCGACGCCTCCCGGGATCCGACCGCGCACGCGGAGATGCTGGCCATCACCCAGGCCGCCGCTGCCATCGGCGATTGGCGTCTCAACGAATGCACGCTCTATGTGACGAAAGAACCGTGCCCCATGTGCTCGGGCGCGATGATCATGGCCCGGCTCGGTCGGGTCGTCTACGCGGTCGCCGACCCGAAAATGGGGTGCCTTGGTGGAGCCACCAATCTCAATGCCCTCGAACGCGCCAATCACCACTGCGAACTCACTTCGGGCGTGCTCGAAGCCGAATGCCGCGAATTGCTGCAGGCCTACTTCAGGCTGAAGCGGCAAAAGCCGGCCCCGGACGTCCCGAGACCGTCGACCGCAGATTTCGCGGACGGAGTTTGACGCTCCGACGAGTTTGGATTTCCCATACCCTCTCGTTCACCTTCAATCCAACCTGAAGCAATCAAACAACTATGGCATACGAACTTCCGAAACTCGATTACCCCTACGACGCGCTCGAGCCCCACATCGACGCGCGCACGATGGAGATCCACCACACCAAGCACCACCAGGCCTACATCACCAACGTCAACAACGCCCTCGCCGATCACCCCGACCTGGCCGCACTTCCGATCGAGGAACTCATCGCCGACCTTTCCAAAGTCCCCGAAAACATTCGCACCGCCGTGCGCAACAACGGCGGCGGCCATGCCAACCATTCGTTCTTCTGGAAGATCCTCGGCCCCGGCAAGGGCGGCGCCCCCACCGGCCCGCTCGCCGACGCGATCAACAGCACGTTCGGCAGCTTTGAGGCCTTCAAAGAGGCCTTCGCCAAAGCCGGCGCCACCCGCTTCGGAAGCGGCTGGGCCTGGCTCGTGGTCACCCCGGACGGCAAGCTCGCGGTCGGCTCAACCGCCAACCAGGACAGCCCGCTGATGGGCGCCGAAATCGCCGGTCTCGCCGGAAAGCCCGTCATCGGCCTCGACGTCTGGGAACACGCCTACTACCTCAACTACCAGAACCGCCGGCCGGACTACATCGCGGCGTTCTGGAACGTGGTCAACTGGGACCAGGCCGCGGCCAACTACGCCGCCGCCATCGGCGCCTGATCGTTCTCCTCGCTTCGTCTTTTCAAAAAAAACGCGCCGCCGGTTTCGTCCGGCGGCGTTTTTCGTTCCCACGCGTTCCCATTCACCGCCCCCGAACGCGAATCCGCTCCACGCCCACTCCGACTCTCCGTTGCCGAAAAGCAGCGAGACGCCCACGTCCGTCCCCGACTGCGGACGCCCCCGCGGGGATGCAAACACCGGAAATCCCCGTTCCCGAGAGCCTGCCCCGCCGCGGGCCGGACCGATCCCCGAACGCCGCTCAGCGATAGACGAAATTGGCCTGATAGGTCTTGCCCATCGATGGCGGGCTCAACGGCGTCGAACGCCCCGTCACCGTATCCAGAATGTGCACGCGCTGACTCGTCGCCGTCCGCTCGGTATACAGAAGATGTCGTCCATCGTTGAGCCAGCACGGCTCGATGCCATCGCCCGCGGCCCGCGTCACCACCCGCGACTTGCGCTCCTTGAAACTGTAGACCGCGATTTGAAATCCGCGTCCGCTCGCCACGGTAAACGCCAGCAAATCAGGGTTGGCGTGATTCCAGTCCGGCTCGGCGCAATAGCCCGAGATGTTCGTGGGGATGCGCTGCATCGCCCCTCCCTGGGCACTGATGAGAAAGAGCTGCGGTTTCCCCGTAGCGAGTGCATCCGAAGCCACCACGATTCGCCGGCCGTCCGGCGACCACGTCGGGGTGGCCTCGATCTGGCGCTCCGTGCGGGTAAGACGCCTGATCTGGCGTCCCTGCGCGTTGGAGACATAGAGCTCCGGGTTGCCCTGTCCGGAGAGGATCATCGCCACACGCGTGCCATCCGGACTGAACCGCGCACCGGTATTGGTCCCCTTCACGCTGACAAACACCTCCCGATTCATGGTCGCGGTGCCGATCAGGTAGATATCCGGGAAGCCACTGCGGAAATAGCCGGTGTAGAGAATCTTTCGCCCATCCGGCGACCAGCGCGGCATCACCGCCTGGGAGCGATCGTTGGTGAGCTGAAGCACTTCACTGAAAAACAAATCCGAGGTATACACCTCGCTCGCTCCGGTTCGTTCGCTGATGAAGGTCAGTCGGCCTGCGAAAAACCCCGGAGCCTTCGTCAGATAGAGCACGGCGGCGTCGGCGGCCTTGAGCAGCGCGTTGCGCAGAGACCGTCCGTTGGCCACCTGTTCGTTGAGCACACGCGGCGGGTTGCCCGTGGCGATGCGCACGCGCACGGCATTGGGTCCGGCCACCTCAAACCTGAGCGTGTAAGCGGCTCCGGCCCCGGCATCGACCCGGAAGGCCCCATGCGTGGAAAACGCCACCGCCGCCAGCCGTTGCAGCTCCGGCGCCCCGGCCTCGATCCGCACGGGAATCACCTTCACATCGACGCGTTCGGTGATCTCGCCCCCGGAACGCACCGGCGCCCCGGCCAGGGCGCTGACAGCTGCCGCGAACACCGCGGCGAAACAGATTCGGAAAAAATGTCGCAATTGCATGGCTCGTTACCGTCAGTTACTTCCACCGACGCGGGGCGTTTTGTATTTGCCCGGCATACGACCGCTTCAACTCAATTCGCGTTCCGCCCATCTCGAAAACATCCACAGCGCACTCTCCCATGTCCGATTCCGCCTCTCCTCTGAAACACGCTCTCGCCTCGGTCAAATATCCCGGATTCAGCCGCGACATCGTCTCGTTCGGCCTCGTCCAATCCGCCGAAATCGTCGATGGCCGGGCGATCGTCAAGATCGCCGTAACCACCTCCGACCTCACCGTCCCGAAAAAAATCAAGGAAGACGTGGAAAAGGCTGTGCTCGCCCTGGACGGGGTTCGCGATGCCATTGTCGAAGTCGCAGTCTCCGCGCCGAAAACCACGCAGCAGTCGACCCCACAGGGCCCCGCGCCCATGCCCGGCGTGCGCTACACCGTGGCCATCGCCAGCGGCAAGGGCGGTGTCGGCAAGTCCACCTTCGCCGTCAACCTCGCCTGCGCGCTCGCCCGGCTCCTCGGCGGTCCGGGAGCCGGTCCGGCGCGCGTCGGCCTGATGGATTGCGACATCTACGGCCCCTCCGTTCCGGCCATGATGGGCCTGAACGCCCGCCCGGAAATCGAGGGCGAACACCTTCTCCCCCTCGAGCGTTACGGCGTCAAAGTCATGTCGATGGGCTTCCTCGTCGATGCTGACACACCGGTCATCTGGCGCGGCCCGATGGTCATGAAAACCATCCAGCAATTCGTGCAGAATGTGCGCTGGGGAGACCTCGAAGTCCTCGTGGTCGATCTGCCGCCGGGGACCGGCGACGCCCAACTCTCGCTCGTGCAGACCATCCCCCTTTCTGGGGCCGTCCTCGTCACCACGCCTCAGGCGGTCGCCACTCAGGTCGCGCGCCGCGGCGGACTGATGTTCGAGAAAGTCAACGTCCCCGTCCTCGGCGTGGCTGAAAACATGAGCTATCTCGAGATGCCGGACGGATCGCGCAACTACGTGTTCGGCGAAGGCGGCGGCATCTACACCGCCGAATCCCTCGGCACCCAGCTCCTCGGCCAGGTCCCGCTCATCCCCGACATTCGTGCCGCCGGCGATCGGGGCGAGCCGCTCGTTGCCGAAGAGCCGGAGAGCCGAGCCGCACAGGTGTTCGGAGAAATCGCCAGCAAGCTCTACGAGGCTCTCCAGGCCCGGGGATGACCATTTGACACGCAAACGACACGCTTTACCTTGATCTTTGTGGGTTTTCGCGGCCAGAGTGTGAGCTTCGATCTCCCCATCACCACTTTGCACGTCAACAAGCAACCAGGTCCGAGTAAGCGATTTGGCGCGGACACAAGCCGCATGTGTTCGGCCAGAGACTGATGGCGACCGTGATCACCATGCCTGAAGCGAACGAATCGCAACCAGACCCGCGTTCCGACTTTATCAAGCAGTCGAGCCTCTATCAGGAGTTCCTCGCCGAGCGCGAGGAGATCCTCAAACACAAATGGCTCGAATCCGAACGCCTCGGCTACGATATCGGCTTCGAGCGAGCCCTGCTCGATTGGATCCGCAAGCATCGGGACGGCTGGCGCCGAAGCCGCAGGCAACCGCAGACCGGCGGCTCCGGAAACGAACAAACCGCCTCCTGAAAAAGCTCGGCGACCCCCAGAGAGGTCGCCGTTGCCGTATTCGGCGGCACCACTGTGCCACCTTCAAAGCCGAAACCCGCGGGATTACTTGATCTCGCGGTGAACCGTGTGACGCCGCAGATGCGGGTTGTATTTCTTCTTCTCCACCCGCTCCGTCTGGGTCTTTTTGTTGCGGGTGGTCATGTAGCGCGACACGGGCTTGCCCTCCTTGCGGGCCTCCGTGCATTCCAGGATGACTATTTCTCGTGGCATGGTGAAAAGGGATGAAACGGCCAACTCAAAGTCCCGGCACCGCTGGCGCAACAAAAAATAACGCGCCAGCTAACTCCGTCCCTCCCCCGCCAACGCGGGTGCCTCCTCGCCATCCGGAAAACGTGTCGCAAGCGCCACCGCAACCGCGGATACCACTGAAGCGGCCCGCTTCTTCTCCCGCCGTCAGGTCGACCCGGCAACGCCCCGCTCCATGATCGGCAGAAGCACACCACGACGAAAGACGGTCACCTGCCCCGTGCTCGAAGAAACCACGATCGAGATACACTGCGTCGCCAGCGAGATCGCCGCCGCCGCCGCATGCCGGGCGCCAAGACCGCTCGGCAGCGAGTGCAGATAGTCCGGCGCGTAAATCAGCGAGCCGGCCGATACGAGGACGCCGTCACCGCGGATCACGAAAGCACCATCGAGCAGGGAATACTCCTTCACGGTCTCGTCCATGAAGGGGTTGAGAATGTTCCGATCCTCCTCCTTGTAACCAAAAAACGGATTCAAAACGAGCGGCTTCGAGGCCTTTTCCACCTTCGCGGTGTCACCGAGCACGAACAGACAGCCCACCGGCTTGCCCTCGCGCCCCTCCACCGCCAGCTCCATGGCAATCCCCAGCACGCGCTCGAAAACCTCGGGTTTGACATCGGCGGGCAGAAAATCCGTCTGATCCACGAGCAGCGTCTGAAACTCGCGTTGCACATCGACCACGACAATCGAGTCGAACTGGTCGCTTCCCGCCAGCCCCCCGATGCAGCAGATCCGGTCGTTGAATTGAATCAGGCCTCGGGTCATCCCCAGCAGCACAAAGCTGCGCAGCTGCGCCAACCGCCGCTTCGAGAACGAACGCACCTGCACCACGTCCTGATACTGAGATGGATCAATCCCGCTCTCCGCCGCGTTGGCTGTCACCAGGATCGTGCGGATCCCTTTGAACTTCAGCCCCGGATCCGGCGCCGAGGTCAATGTATCCGCAAATACCGCCACCGCTGAACAATGGCTGCCGCGGGCGACGCGCTCAGCCGCCCGGAACATCAACTGATTGGCCCGGTTCTTGCGCAGCAATCCGGGCTTCGTCGTCAACCCGCCGGCCCCCGCGACAAGACGCTCATAGAGCACCCGCGTATCCGGCGCGTCGACAAGACTCGCGACGAAATCCGAATCGCGCACCAGCCGAGCCACGGTCGAAAGCACCGTCAGGTAATCCCGCGTCGCCTGATTGGCGATGGGCAACAGGATCAGGTGAGCGCGTTTCGGCTCGCCGGTCCCCTCGTAGAGGATGCCCTCGCGGCTGCGTCCGACCGCGATGATATAGCGGCTGGACATCTTCACCCGCACGTGCGGCAGCGCCACCCCGTTGCCGAGGTAGGTCGTCATCGTGCTCTCCCGCTCCAGCAACTGGCGCAGGACCTCCGCCCGATTCACCCCCCGCAACCGGGCCGTCGCCGCCTTGAGCAGCTCCTCCAGCGCCCCCTGCATGGAGGTGCCTTCGAGCTCGATCACCCGGCTACGGCTGAAAAATCGGTCAATACGCATCAAACACCTGCCCGGTCACCTCGCCTCACTTCTCCCAATCCAGAGATCCCTTCCTCACCTCGTAGAAAAGCCCGAGCACAAGCACACCGAGGAAAAACAGGCCCGGCAACAGAATCGGGATGCCCGCCGACACGAAATCGCGAAACGACAGCGACCACGGGATCAGGAAGACGACCTCGATATCGAACAGGATGAAGAGCATCGCCGTCACATAAAACTTCACCGAAAAGCGCGTGCGCGGCTGTCCCTCCGACGGAATGCCACATTCGTAAGCGGTATCCTTGATCCGGTTCTTTTGCGCCCGCTGCCCCAGCAAATGACTGGCCGTCAGGATCACCGCGGCGAGCGAGACCCCCAGGATCACCTGAACCAGGATCGGAAAATATTCGGCGTCGGGCATGCGCAGAATCAAACGGTTCTCCCCTCCCACGACACAAGTTGAAAGTTGTCCGCAAAACTTGCCGGTCACGGCGCAGGAATCGCCCCGCCCTGCCTCTCAAACGTCCCCTCCTCAGCCGCCGCCCTTTCCCCCTGTCCGGGAAGGGCAACCGGCTCCCACTCAACCAGGTGCACATTTCCCGCCCCCAGCCCCAGCTGCTGCCCGTAGAGGAGCAGCCGCAGATCCTCCGGCAGCTCCCGAAATCCCGCCTCTCGCCGGCCACGATCAATCCGCTCGAGCATCAGCGCATCGATCATCACCGGATTGGCGCTCAGCCAGATGCGCGGTTCCGAACGCGTGTAGAGCGAATTGAAAATCGGCCCGCCGATAAACTGGTAGCGCTCGAGACTGATCATCGTGAACACATGGCCGGCGCGCAGCTCCGGGATGGCGAACATCTCCGCAACCGCCGCCGGCGCCGTCGCCGGGCTGCGGAAAAACCGCAGCGTGTTGCTTGCATTCCACAGCGTCGCATTCACCAGCGCTCCGTTCACCCCGATAACCGGATGATCACTGCACCCCGGCAGGTTGATCCAGAAATCCACATCGAACATCAGCGGCGCCGGCAGATAGCTCTTGCGCTCCGCCTCGCTGACCACGCGCTCCTCGACA
>RFJS01000135.1 GCA_003694825.1 Verrucomicrobiota bacterium
GACCGTGAGCGCAAGATTCAGAGCGTTGAATCCGGCGACGATTCCGTCCCGGGCGTGATCAAGCAGGTCAAGGTCTATGTCGCCACCAAGCAGAAGCTCGAGGTGGGCGACAAGATGGCCGGTCGCCACGGAAACAAGGGTGTCGTCGCCCGGATCGTGGCCGAAGAGGATATGCCCTTCCTGCCGGACGGAACGCCGATCGAGATCTGCCTCAATCCGCTGGGCGTGCCTTCGCGCATGAACGTTGGTCAGGTCCTCGAGACGCACCTCGGCTGGGCCTGTAAAAAGCTCGGCATGAAGGTGGCCACCCCGGTCTTCGATGGCATCTCGGAGAAGCGAATCCGCGAGTATCTCCAGAATGTCGATGATCAGGATCGTGCGGCGGCCGAGGCCCGCGGTGAGAAGTGGGGCGACCCCATTGTCGGCGTGAACGGCAAGGCGACGCTCTACGATGGGCGGACGGGCGAGAAGCTCGACCAGTCCGTCGTGGTGGGCTACATCTACATGATGAAGCTCAACCACCTCGTCGCGCACAAGATCCACGCGCGTGCGGTCGGTCCGTATTCCCTGATAACCCAGCAGCCGCTGGGCGGTAAGGCGCAATACGGCGGCCAGCGTTTCGGTGAGATGGAGGTGTGGGCACTCGAAGCCTACGGTGCGGCCTACACTTTGCAGGAGTTGCTCACCGTGAAGTCCGACGACGTCGCCGGACGCACGAAGATCTACGAATCGCTCGTCAAGGGCGACAATTCGTTGCAGGCCGGCACCCCCGAGTCCTTCAACGTTCTCATCAAGGAAATGCAGGCCCTCGGCCTCGATGTGCGTCTCCAGAAGAAAGATGCCCTCGAAGGCGCGGTCTAATCCTCAACAGCGAGCCCACTATTTCGCCATATGAGCACCGAAGAAGTCCGTCAGGCACTTGGATCCGAGCGGGAGGAGTCATTCGACTCAGTCGCCATCTCCGTCGCCTCACCCGAGACCATCCGATCCTGGTCCAAAGGTGAGGTGAAGAATCCTGAAACCATCAACTACCGCACCTTCAAACCCGAGCCCGGAGGTCTCTTCTGC
Organism: Verrucomicrobiota bacterium; assembly: GCA_003694825.1. Taxonomy (GTDB): domain Bacteria; phylum Verrucomicrobiota; class Verrucomicrobiia; order Opitutales; family Opitutaceae; genus J108. The sequence goes on from RFJS01000135.1 coordinate 1,069, forward strand.
CAGAAGATTTTCGGTCCGGTGCGCGACTACGAGTGCGCCTGCGGAAAGTATAAGCGCATCAAATACAAGGATGTCGTCTGCGATCGTTGCGGCGTCGAGGTGACAATCTCCCGCGTGCGTCGTGAGCGTATGGGCCACATCGAGCTGGCCGTGCCGGTGGCGCACATCTGGTTCCTCAAGAGCATGCCGAGCCGCCTCGGCCTGTTGCTCGACATGACCGCCCGTTCGCTCGAGCGAGTCATCTACTACGAAAACTACATGGTCGTCGATCCCGGGCGCACGCCGCTCGAGGAGAAGCAGCTGCTCACGGACAGCGAGTATCGCCAGGCTCTCGACGAATATGGTGACGACGCCTTTGTCGCCAAGATGGGGGCGGAGGCGCTGGCCGACGTGCTCTCGCAGATGGATCTGGAGGCGACCGTCGACGAGCTGCAGGAGCAGATGCGCAGCACGCGCTCCAAGCAGATCAAGAAGAAGCTCGCGAAGCGCCTCAAGGTGCTGCAGGGCTTCATCCGGTCCAATTCTCGGCCGGAGTGGATGATTCTGCAGGTGCTTCCGGTGATTCCGCCGGACCTTCGTCCGCTCGTTCCGCTTGAAGGCGGCCGGTTTGCGACGTCCGACCTCAATGACCTCTACCGCCGCGTCATCAATCGAAACAATCGGTTGAAGAACCTGCTGCAGCTCAAGACGCCGGACGTCATTATCCACAACGAGAAGCGGATGTTGCAGGAGGCGGTCGATGCGCTTTTCGACAATGGCCGTCATGGCCGCCCGGTGACGGGCGCGGGCAATCGTCCCCTCAAGTCACTCAGTGACATGCTCAAGGGCAAGCAGGGGCGCTTCCGTCAGAATCTCCTCGGCAAGCGTGTCGACTACTCGGGCCGTTCAGTCATCGTCATCGGGCCGGACCTGAAGCTCCATCAGTGCGGCCTGCCGAAAAAAATGGCGCTCGTGCTCTTCGAGCCGTTCATCATCCGCCGCCTGAAAGAGCTGGGCTTCGTCCACACTGTTCGTGGCGCGCGAAAGATGATCGAGAAGCGCTCGCCGGAAGTCTGGGACATTCTTGAAGAAGTCACCAAGGGACACCCGGTGCTGCTCAACCGAGCGCCGACGCTGCACCGGCTCTCCATCCAGGCGTTCGAGCCGGTCCTGATCGAAGGCGAAGCCATCCGTATTCACCCGCTCGTCTGCACGGCCTACAACGCGGACTTCGACGGCGACCAGATGGCCGTCCATGTGCCGCTTTCACTCGAGGCGGTGATGGAGTCGAAGCTGCTGATGCTTTCGACGAACAACATCTTTTCGCCATCGAGCGGAAAGCCGATCCTCACGCCATCCCAGGACATCGTGCTGGGCGCCTACTACCTGACGCTCAAGCCCAGGAAGGAGCCCGCGAAAGGCGAGCGCGTCCCGTTGGTGGGGTCGGTCGAAGAGGCGCTCTTCGCCGAGCTCGACGGTGCGCTTTCGACGCACGACTGGGTCGATTTGCCGAACCCCGACTATGGTCGGCAGACGGTCTACGGCGATCCGAACAAAAAAGTCATTCGGACGACGATCGGGCGCATCAAGTTCAACCAGATCTGGCCCGATGGCATCGGGTTCGTGAATTTCCCCGTCGCCAAGGGCAAGCTCGGAGACCTCATCCTCAATACCTACAAAGTCGCGGGTGAAGAGGCGACCGTCAAGATGCTCGACGGCCTCAAGGAGATGGGGTTTGCCGTTGCGACCCGTGCCGGCATCTCGATCGGCATCGACGACATGATCATTCCGCCTGCCAAGGCGGATATCGTCGCCGGTGCGCGCAAAAAGATCGAGGAGGTCGAAGCGCAATACCGCCGAGGCATCATCACCACCGGCGAGCGTTACAACAAGATCATCGATATCTGGACGAGCGCCACCGACCAGATCGCCAAGGCGGTGTTCGAGAAGCTCGAATCGAACGACGGTCGCGAGGGCGTCAATCCGGTCTTCCTCATGATGGACTCCGGGGCGCGTGGCAATCGGCAGCAGGTTCGCCAGCTGTGCGGCACCCGCGGCCTGATGGCGAAGCCGTCGGGCGAAATCATCGAGCGTCCGATCCTTTCGTCCTTCCGTGAAGGACTCACCGTGCTCGAATACTTCATCTCGACCCACGGCGCCCGCAAGGGCCTTGCCGATACGGCGCTGAAGACGGCGGACGCGGGCTACCTCACCCGAAAGCTCTGCGACGTCGCCATGGATGTCATCATCACCGAAGAGGACTGTGGCACCCGCGACGGTATCTGGAAGCGCGCGATCTTCGAAGGGGATGACGAGATCGTGGCGCTGCGCGAGCGTATCGTCGGCCGCTTTGCCGCCGATGATGTTCCCAACCCGCTCAACCCCTCCGAATTGTTCGTCGCCGCGGGTGAGCTCATCACCGAGGA
>RFJS01000593.1 GCA_003694825.1 Verrucomicrobiota bacterium
CAGTGCGGCGGCGGCCGGGCTCATTTTCAATACGCGTGGCCCATCGTCGCCCCCGCCATGGTCGTCCTGCACGGGGATGAGGTCCATGCCGCAAATCGGACACTTGCCTGGCCCCGGCTGGCGGATCTGCGGATGCATCGAGCAGGTCCATACCTCGGCCTTCTTCGCGTCCGCCTCCGTGTGGGCGTGGCCGGCGGTGCCGGCGGCGGTTGAGGATGCGCCGGCATGTGCTCCGGTATCGACGGTTCGGCCGATCCAGATGCCGGAGGCGAGCGCGATGACGGCGGCAACACCGGGAACGAGCATTTTTCCGAGAAGACGTTTCATCGTGCGGGCGAAGGTTTGGCGGCGTGACACTGTGTCCGGATGTGGGATACCGCTCACGGCGCGCTCGCGGCTCGCGGACGGCCGGCGACCGGATGGTTGACGAGCGTCTGGATGGCGACCCGGCTTTGCCAGGCCTCGGCGGCGGCCCGCCAGTATTGGAGCTGGAGATCGAGGAGGGATCGCTCGCTGTCGATGACTTCGAGAACGGTGGCCCGGCCTGCCTCGTAACTGGTGCGGGTGATCTCGAGAGCCTGCTGCGCCAGACCGAGCAGCTTTCCTCCGTAGAGTTCGAGGCGGCGCATGGCGTCATCGTGGCGGGCGATGGCGGCGTCGAGATCCGCATGGAGACGATTCTCCCGGTCCCGGCGCTCGTGTGCGGCAGCGGTGCGCGCGGCCAGCGCGCCGGCGTCGCGGGCACGGTTGCGGCCCTCCCAAATGGGGAGGCTGATGCCGACGCTCACCCCCCAGGGATCGCGACCGGCCTCGGGGAGGGTCGAGCCGGCGTATCCATCGAGCTGGATGTAGTTGACGCCGAGCATGAGGTCGGGAAACCGCTCGAGCCGGGCGAGGACGCGGCGCGCTTCGGCGCTGGCGATCTTGCGGTCGAGCATGGCGAGGACGGGATTGTTCGCCTCGAGGGCGACATGGAGGGCCGGTCCGTCGATGGCCAGCGGTTCGGGCGGCTGCCACTCAGGCCAGGGCAGGAGATCCGCGTCCGGGAGTGCCAGCAGGGCGGCAAGGCGGGCGCTTTGTGCCGCACGCGTCTGCTCGAGAGACTTGAGGCGGTCCCGGAGGCGTTCGATCTCGACCTGCAGCCGCAAGAGGGCGTTGAGATCGCCTCCGGCGCGGACGCGCTCCTCGACGATGGGCTGAAAGAGCTCGAGCAGCTCGAGGTTTTCTCCGGTCAGGGCGAACGACCGGCCGGTAAACGCGTAGTCGAAATAGAGGCCGGCCACCTCCCGCACGAGACCGAGCTGCCGGGCCTGCCAGAGGAAGTAAACCGCTTCGGCCTCGGCCGTGGCCGCCGTTTCCCGTTGGCGCAGTTTCCCGAACCACGGAACCGACTGGCTGAGAACGAAGACATTTTCCTGCGTGCCGGTGCGCGTCTGCACGGATTCGACGAAGTGCGTCACCTGCAAGCGGGGATCCGGAAGCGTTCCGGCCACCTCGACATCCGCGAGCGCACCGCGGTGCCGGTCTTCGAAAGCCTTCAGACCGGGGTTGGCGTCGAGGGCGCGCTCGAGATAGTCCGCGAGCCTCGTGCCGGAGAACGGCGTCTCCGCGGCGGTCACCGGTTTCCCCGCATGAAGCACGGCCGCGAGCGCCAGGCCCGCGACCGCCATCCATCGGGAGCGCTGTATTGTCGCATCCACGATTTCCATGAGAACGTGCCCGGTGATACG
>RFJS01000136.1 GCA_003694825.1 Verrucomicrobiota bacterium
CTGACAACGTCCGACCGTCGCTCTCTCTCTGACAATTTCAACTTCATCAACCAGCTTTCGGTGGGGTCTCCAAAGGGCCGGAGATAGACGGGAGATCCCCGAACATGGCAACTCCGTTCTACCGATACACCCTATCAGAATCACCTTAGGGGGTGGCTGGGTGCTTGATTCCGAGGCGTTGAGTCGCTTTTGCTTGAAGCGCGTGGAGTCACAGCGGGCTCGTTGCTCCCGCGGGCGCAGCTATCTCCGTCCGTGTCTCCGCCGCATACCCACATCTCAGGACTTTTCATCAAGGAAGATCACGATCCCCCCATAAGTGCTGAACCTCCTCGTCATCACCGCGCACAACAAACCCCGTGACCACATCGCCTCGCTGCTGGCCGAAACGGGCACGAAACTCACTTTTCGGCGGTCAACGAGCGATGCTTCCGCCCTTGTCGAGCGCGGCGTGTTTGACGCCATCCTTCTCGTCGCACCGGGTGCCTCCGAACACGCGCTCGATGAGTTGCGCCACCTCAGGCGCCTGAGCACGACCACCCCGGTCGCCGTGCTCGTGGATGCCGCGCCGCTTCCCTGGGAAGAGACAGCACTCCACATCGGCGCGGACATCATCTTCCGCGAGCCTGTCTCCGCCCCGCATATCGAACGCACGCTCGCACGCCTCGCGGCGGCACCTGCCGCCCCCGCCACCCCTCCGAACGCTATCCCGCCGACTCAACCGGCACCGACGATGCGCGGTTCGTTGGAGATCCTGCGCGATTTCTCCCATCTGCTCGGCTATTCCCTGGATCGCGATCGCTTCGCCGAACAATTCGTCCACAAAATCCGCGACATCATCGGCGTGTCGCGCATCGCCGTTTTCCTCGAGGACCTCGAAGACTGCCTGCTCAACGAAGGCGGCCGCAACCGGCTCCGTTGCACCGCGGCGGTCGGCGTGCCGCCGGACATCATCGAATGCTTCGAGCTTTCGCCCACCGTGGGCATCGGAGCGCGCATGCTGACCGCGCCCCAGGTGTTGCTGGCCAACAGCGCGGCCCTCGCCCCAAGCCTCGTCACCGATCAGAAAATCGAGCGTGAGTTCGAAATCATGGGCTGCGTCGTTGCCATCCCCATCAGCGACCGCACCCGCACTGTCGGCGTCGCGATGCTCGGCCCCCACGTCACCGGACGGCTTTTCACCCAGGAGGAACTCCAACTGCTCTTCCTGCTCATGGAAGAGCTGGGCTCGGCCATCCGCAACTCGCGGCTCCACCGGCAGGTCTCCTCGAGCCATCGCCTCCTCACCGACGTGCTTGCCACGCTCAGCAGCGGCTGCCTCGTCATCAACGAACAACTGCGCGTGCTGCATGCCAATCGTGCGATGCTTCGCTTCATCAAGGGCGAGGCGGATCCAGCCGGACCGCTCGAGTTCGCCGATCTCCCCTCCCGGGTTGCCGATCCGCTCTACGACACACTGATCAAAAACGTTCGCGTCGAGCCCTTCACCTATACCGACACCCGGCACGGCGAGCGTGTCTTCCGCGCCACCATCATCCCGCTCGGCTCCGATTCGGGCCGCAAACCGGAGACGGTCATGCTCGTCCTCGAGGACTTCACTCAGATCGAAGCCGCCAAGAAGACCGAAATCGAAGCGTCCAAGGCCCGCCTCATCGCGCTCATCGCCAAGCGCTTCGCCCACGAGATCCGCAACTCCCTCGTCCCGCTCGCCACTCACGAACAGCTTCTCGACAGCGAATACCAAAGCGACGACTTCCGGCGCTCGCTCAAGACCGCCCTCTCTCGCGAAACCAGCCGCATCCAGCGGTTCACCGAGCAGATGCTCTACCTGGCGCAGCCGCCGCGCACTCCGGCGCAGACGGCCAACATCCGTGATCTCGTCGAAACCTGTTTCCAGCGCGCGGCCGACAGCCTCGGCATCAAGGGGAAACTCCACCTTCGCTCCGAGCAGGATCTGCCCCTCGTCCGTTGCCACCAGCCGGCGCTCGAGCACGCCCTGCAGGAGATCTTTACCAACGCCCTTCAGGCCAACCCCGAATCCCCCGAAGTCACCGTCACCATCGCCCCCGCCAACGACGACGGCATCTCCATCGGCTTTCGCGATTCCGGCAAGGGCTTCGATCCCGAGACGGTCGAGCGCGTCCTCGAACCCTTCTTCACCACGCGCAACACCGGCATCGGCCTCGGGCTGACCGTCGCCCGAAAAATCATCGACGACCATCACGGCACCCTCAACATCGCTCCCCGCTCACCCACCAACGAACACGATGTTGCCATCTGGCTCCCCGCCGCGGCCAGCCTCTGACGCCCGCGCCAAAAGTTTCAAGAACCCACCCTACGCACCGATCCTGCGCTTTGGTGTTGGAAACGATGACCTCTCTGACCATAAACGGCCGTTCCCCTTTCCCCATGAGATTGCTCCCTCATCGGAGAGTGTTCACGTCTCCCCGCAATTTTTCGGTAACTGCTGCCTCCCTCCGAGCTTGAGTCACCCCACGTCCAGGCTCGATACACGCACCGACCATGACCACCGCATCCGCCGCCCTCTCAGAAGACCCTCCCACGATCGATGAGCAGACATTACTTGTCGTCGACGACGAAGAAGGCCCCCGGCAGTCCCTCCGGATGGTCTTCCGCAACGACTACCACGTCACCACCGTCGACAGCGGCGAAAAAGCCATCGACTACGTCCGGACCAATCCGGTCCACGTCGCTGTCCTGGACATCCGCATGGCCGGCATCTCCGGCATCGAAGTCCTCCGGCAGATCAAATCGATCTCTCCGCAGACCGAAGTGATCATGCTCACGGCCTACGAGACGCTGGAAACCGCCCGGCAGGCCATCCGCTTCGGCGCGTGCGATTACCTGAGCAAACCCTTCGATCTGGCCACCATCCGCGACGCCGTCGCGCGCGCCATGCGGCTGCGCCAGTCCTCCGACAACGTCGCCGCCACCTTCGAGCGCTTCAACCAGCTGACCGACGAGCTGCACGACGCCAACCTGCGTGAGGAAATGGCCCGCACCGCCAGCGAGATCTACGCCGGCGTGCTCCACGACATCAACAACCCGCTCACCATCATCACCGGCATCGTCGAGATGCTCGAGATGCAGCTCGCCGGCAAGGCCCAGCTCGACGGCCCGGCCGTCGATGAAGTCCGCGCCAAGATCGGGCTGGTCGCCAAACAGATCGGCACCTGCACCGCCATCATCAGCCGCTATCTCAAACTCGTTCGCAACGGCCACGTCGACAGCCACCGCATCTCCGTCAACACCGTCCTCTCCGACCTCGTCGCCCTCCTCAAATCCCACCCCTCCGTCAAGGGCAACAAACTCGTCGTCACCCCGCTGGAAGACGACATCGTCGCCTGCATCAACTGCACCGAACTCATCCAGATTCTGCTCAATCTCGCGATCAACGCCTTCCAGAGCACCACTGAGCGGCAAGAGGTGGAAATCACCGCCGAACGCCTCGCCGATGCTGTCGATGTCTCCGCCATTCCCCGGTCGGAAACCTCCGTGGTCCTCCACGAGAACGTCTTCAACAACCGCGGGCCCATCGCCCGGCTGCGCGTTCGCGATCAGGGCAAAGGCATCTCGCCGGACATCATTTCGCGGATCTTCGACCCCTACTTCACGACCAAGGCATCCCACGGCGGCACCGGCCTTGGACTCTCCATCGTCTCCCGCCTGGTCAAGAATGCCCGGGGTCTCCTTCATCTTGAGACCTCCCCGGGAAACGGCACCACCTTCAATCTCTACATCCCCGCCGTCGAGAATCCGGAGCTGGACGACTGACCGACTTTCGTGGGCGAAGCGCTGACGATTCTCCTCTCCTCGCTGGCGGGCCTGGCCCTCGGGGCGGTCACCACGGTGCTGATCCTGCGCGCGCGCCAGCAAGCCGCCCTGGCGACACTCCGCGCGGAATCCGAGGCCCGCGCCGCCACCGAACAACAGCGCGCGGAAGCCGCCCTGGCCCGCGCGACCGAGCTTGAAGCCCGTCTCCGGCAGCTCGACGAAGACCTCGCCCGCACCCGCTCGCTCCATGCCGATGCCCAGGCCCGCATCGCTCAGCTCGAGACCACCCTCCAACACGAGCGCAACAGCGCGCGGGAAAAACTCGATGAGCTCAAGGACGCCCACGCCAAACTCACCGCCGAGTTCAAGGCCATCTCCTCGGACGTCCTCAAACACAACAACGAGGCCTTCCTCGAACTCGCGAAGGCGACCTTCGCCCGGCTCCATCAACAATCGACCGGCGAACTCGAGAAGCGCCAGGTCGCTATCGACGCCCTGGTCAAGCCGCTCAAAGAATCCCTCGACAAAGTCACCTCCAAGGTCTCCGAAATCGAAGAAGCCCGTCACAAGGCCTACGGCCAGCTCACCGAACAGCTCGCCCAGCTCAACGCCGCCCAGGTCCAGCTCCAGGCCGAAGCCGCCCGCCTCTCCACCGCGCTGCGCTCCACGACCTACGCCGGCAGCTGGGGGGAGCTCCAGCTGCGCCGCGTCGTCGAAATGGCCGACATGCTCCCGCACGTCGACTTCGTCGAACAAACCGGTGGCGACGGCTCCCTGCGGGCCGACATGGTCGTCCATCTTCCCGGAGGCCAGAATATCGTCGTGGACGCCAAGACGCCCCTGCAGAGCTACCGCGAAGGCCTCGACGCCGACGATGAGGCGACCCGGGCCGCCCGCATGCGCGACCACGCCGCCAAAGTCCGCGGGCACATCGACGCGCTCGGCGCCAAGAGCTATTGGAAGCAATACCAGCCCGCTCCGGAATTCGTCGTGCTCTTCATGCCCGGAGACCACTTTCTCACCGCCGCTCTTCAGGCCGATCCCACGCTGCTTGAACGCGCCATCTCCCGCCGCGTTCTCCTCGCCACGCCAACCAGCCTCATCGCCCTGCTCAAGGCCGCCGCCTATGGCTGGCGTCAGGAAGCGGTATCGCGCAACGCCGAGGAAATCTCCACCCTCGGCCGCCAGCTCCACGAACGCCTCGGCACCTTCGCCAATCACCTCGACCGCATTGGCAAGGGCCTTGAGTCCACGCTCAAGAGCTACAATGCCGCCGTCGGCTCCTTCGAGCAATCCGTCCTGCCGGGAGCTCGCAAGTTTGGCGAACTCGGCGCCCGCGGCACCAAAGAACTCACGGATCCCCGCGTCGTCGACACCGCTCCGCGCTCGGTCACCAGGCGCGAATAAACCCGCCACCCGTCCGGTCCATCTCCCGCGTCGGACCCACCCGAAAGCCCCGGCGTTCAGCCCCGCGGCAAGGTCAACGACGGATCCCGCTGCCTGATCGCCGCCACCGCCCGGCGGTAAAGAGCAAGGGCCTGGCTGCCCGATGGAGCCCGCACGCCCGCGGCACCCCCATCCAGCATCGAACAGAGATGCACCGCAAGAAACGCTGCCACCATCCCGGGATCGTAGCGCACACACGCTTGCGCCAGCACTTCGTGGGCCCGCGCCTGCACGACCCGCGGCAGGTCCAACAGCGCCAGTCCGGCAAGAAACGCCCCGACATCAAACTCCGGTCGGCCAAAAAACGAAAACTCCGCGTCCACCACCCGCAGTCCCGCCGTCGTCCGCACCCAATTGCCCGGAACAAAATCGCCGTGCACCAGATTGGCGCCGCCGTCAATCAGCGCCTCCCGGCTGCGCTCCAGCACAGACACCACCTCCACATCCTCACCAAACAACCGCTGCCGCCAGCGATAATCGCGACCCCGGCGCGCGGCGAGTCCCGCCGGAAAGAGCCGCGCCGCATGCCAGCGTCGAATCCCTTCACTGCAATGCCGCGCGCACACCGGGACACTCTGACTGTGGTGGTGCACGTTGATCAAAAACCACGCCAGCGCCTCCACCTCGCTCTCCGTGAGCACCGCCCCGCCGTCCACTTCCGGGCCCGCATCCTCGAACACCAGGCACTGCTCATTCGCGTCCTGATGCACCAGCGTCGGGAGCGGCTCGCGGTCACATCGGGAGATGCGCGCCGCCCGGTGAAAGAGCGACTCCGCGTGAAACCGATCGCGCTGTGCCGGTGCCACCACGCCATTGTCCGGCCACACCAGAAAGTGCTTCAAAAACCAGGCCCGCTCATTGGTCAC
>RFJS01000137.1 GCA_003694825.1 Verrucomicrobiota bacterium
AACGCTTTCGGCTACTTCATCGAAGTCACCAAGGCCAACCTCCACCTCGTCCCCGAAAACTACATACGCCGCCAGACCATGGTCGGCGCCGAGCGTTTCGTCACCGAAGAGCTGCGACAAAAGGAAAAGGAAATCCTCCACGCCGACGAAAACGCCCAGGCCCGTGAACTCGACCTTTTCACCGACCTGGTCGCCCGGGTGCTCGAACACGCCGACGCCCTCCGCGAAACCGCCCGCGCCCTCGCCGAGCTCGACGTGCTCATCGGCTGGTCCGTCCTCGCCCGCGAGTGGGACTACTGCCGGCCCGAGCTCGACGACGGCGACACCCTCGAGATCATCGAGGGCCGCCACCCCGTCGTCGAACAGATGATGCGCAAGTCCGCCCTCGGGCTCGCCGGCACCCACAGCTTCGTCCCCAACGACACCCTCGTCGCCGCCACCGGCCCGCAGATCCTCCTCATCACCGGCCCCAACATGGCCGGCAAGTCCACCTACATCCGCCAGGTCGCCCTCATCACCCTCATGGCCCAGGTCGGCGCGTGGGTGCCCGCGCGCTCCTGCCGCCTCGGCCTCGTCGACCGCATCTTCTCCCGCGTCGGCGCCAGCGACGATCTCGCCCGCGGCAACTCGACATTCATGGTCGAGATGAACGAGACCGCGAACATCCTCAACAACGCCACCGACCGCAGCCTCATCATCCTCGACGAAATCGGCCGCGGCACCTCCACCTACGACGGCGTCTCCATCGCCTGGGCCGTGGTCGAGCATCTCCACCGCGACCCCGAGCGCGGCCCGCGCACGCTCTTCGCCACCCACTACCAGGAGCTCACTCAGCTCGACCAGCACCTCCCCCGCCTCAAAAACCTCTCTGTCGCCGTGAAGGAGTGGAACGACGAGATCGTCTTCGTCCGCCGCGTCGTCGAAGGCGCCGCCGACCGCAGCTACGGCATCCAGGTCGCCCGCCTCGCCGGCCTGCCCCGCGAGGTCATCGCCCGCGCCACCGAGATCCTCGGCAAGCTCGAGTCCGACGAAGCCGTCGTCACCGTATCCGCCCCGTCACCACGCTCCCGCCCCCGCCGCAAGATCCACGTCGAACCCGCCGACGACGCTCAGCTGAGCCTCTTCTGATGCCTGCCTCCGCCGTCATGACTCCCGGGCCGCACGCACGCCCCGCCGCCCCTGTCGTGACCGCCGTCCGCCTCGTCCGATAGTCCCGCAGCGGTGACCACTTCCGATCAGCTCCTCTCGGTCAGGGACCTGACCATCACCGCACCGGGCCGGGCGATCCCGCTCGTCGACCGACTATCCTTCGACCTCGCTCCCGGCGAAACCCTTGCCGTCGTCGGCGAGAGCGGCGCCGGCAAGTCGCTCACCGGCCTCGCCCTCCTCGGCCTTGTCCCGTCCCCGCTCACCGTCACTGCCGCCCGCCTTCGCTGGCGGGACCGCGACCTCGCCGGCCTCTCCGAGCGCGACCGGCGCCGCATCCGTGGACGCGAAATCGGCATGGTCTTTCAGGATCCTTCCGCCGCCCTCAACCCGGCCCTGCCGATCGGAGACCAGGTGGCCGAAGCCCTGCGCGTCCATCGCAAGCTCTCCCGCACCGCCGCCCGCGCCGCCGCCCTTGAGCTGCTCGAGCGCGTCCATCTCCCCGCCCCCGCCGAACGCTGCCGCGCCTATCCGCACGAACTCAGCGGCGGCATGCTCCAGCGCGTCGCCATCGCCGTCGCCATCGCGCCGGAGCCCGCGTTGCTCATCGCCGACGAACCCACCACCGCCCTCGACGCCTCCGTCCAGCGCGAAGTCCTCCAGCTCCTCGCCGAGCTGCAGACAGCCACCGGCATGGCCATGCTCTTCATCACCCACAATCTGCCGCTCGTCGCCGAAATGGCCGACCGAGCCATCGTCATGCGGCACGGGCGCATGGTCGAACAGGCCGGTGTTCTCGCCCTCTTTGAGTCACCGAAGTCCGAATACACCCGCGAACTCCTCGCCGCAATCCCCGGAACCGTCCGGCCTCGCGCTCCGGAATAGAGACCGTCTCTGCCGTCCCGCCCATGCGCCATCCACCACCCCGCACCGGACCGTTCCCGGCTTGAGCCTCCCGCCCGACGCTCTCAAATCCCTCCCCGACGCCTCCCGGCAATCGTGGCATCCTCCCGACACATCTCCATCCGCGACCTCACGAAGACCTTCACCCGGCCCTCCGGTCTCCCGGGACGCCGCGAGAGCGTGGCGGCGCTCACCGATGTCACGCTCGAGATCCCGCGCGGCACGGTTTTCGGCCTCGTCGGCGAAAGCGGCAGCGGCAAATCCACGCTCGGCCGCTGCCTCGTGCGGCTGGAGACGCCCGATGCCGGCCGGATCCTCTGGCACGAGCCGGATGGGTCGGCCGTCGATCTCGGCGCCCTCGCCGGCCTCGAGCTCCGCCGCTTTCGCCGCCGCCTCCAGATCATCTTCCAGGATCACGCCCACGCCCTCAATCCCGCGCGCCCCGTCTGGCAGATCGTCGTCGAAGGCCTCGTCGCGCTCGGCGATCGCGGCAAGCCGCTCACCCTGCGCGACACGCTGCTCGCCCCCTGGCGGCTCCGCTCGCCGCATCTGCGCCAGCAGGCGGCCCACGCGCTCGCCTCCGTCGGCCTCGACGCCGATCTGCTCGACCGCCTTCCCCACGCCCTCTCCGGCGGCCAACGCCAGCGTGTCGCCATCGCCCGCGCCCTCATTCTCGAGCCCGAGCTGCTCGTGTGCGACGAGATCACCAGCGCGCTCGATGTCAGCACTCAGGCGCGCATCGTCCGCCTCCTCGCGGAGATCCGCCGGCGCACGGGCATCACGCTCGTCTTCATCTCCCACGACCTCCACCTCGTGGCCTCGCTCTGCGACCGGATCGCCGTCATGCACCGCGGCCGCATCGTCGAACACGGCTCCACCGCGGCCATCATCGGCGCACCACAAACCGAATACACCCGGGGCCTGCTCGCCGCGCTCCCCAGCCCCGATCCACGCCGCCGCACGTTCCGCCCGGCGCCCGCTCAT
>RFJS01000138.1 GCA_003694825.1 Verrucomicrobiota bacterium
CCGGGAAGAGCCCCCTTGAGGGCAACCATCGCGGCATGGATGGTCGCCTTCAGGGTCTTCGACGGGCTCGCCACCACCAGCACACCGAGGGCAACGCCGCCGATCACGACGAACTCGGAAATATGCAGGAGCACCACGGGGTGGCCACCCGCAATCATGAAGCCACCAAGCGTGGCCCCGAGCACAATGACGTAACCGACGAGGATGAGCATGAGAGGAGTCTACCTGGAGTTATTTGTTCATAATATTCGTCAGGTAGGTGCGAAGGCTTAGGACTGCCTGTGAGTGAATCTGACAAATTCGCGATTCGGTGAGCCCAAATACCGCGGCAATTTCCGCCAGGCGCATGTCTTCGTAGTAATACATGGCGAGCACCTTGCGCGGGACTTCCGGCAGCTGGTTGATCCGCTCGGCGACGAGCCGGATCATTTCGTCCTTCTCGAGCTTTTCCGTGGCTGAGGTAAGCCCCTCGTCAGCAATTACTTCGTAAAGATTCGTGTCATCGGACTCATCGCCCGCGGCCCCCTGGTCGAGGGGCAGGAAGCTGATCGGCCGCACTTCGTCGAGCAGTTCCTCGTATTCCTTGCGGGAGAGGCCGAGTTCGCCACGGATCTCATCCTCCGACGCGGGCCGGCCGAGTTTCTGCTCGAGCTCCTCCACGGTGGCGCGCAAGCGCTTGAAATTGGTGCGGGCATTGCGCGGCATCCAGTCCATGCGGCGCAGTTCATCGAGAATCGCGCCGCGGATGCGCATGGCGGCATAGGAGCCGAAAGACTTTTTCTGCGAGGGGTCGTACTTTTTCAGGGCGGCGATCAACCCCTGCAGACCGACGCTGTGCAGGTCCTCCTCTTCGATGTGGGGGGGCAGGTTGATCTTAATGCGGGCCACGATCGACTTCACGATCGGCAGGTAGAGCTGCAGGAGCTCTTCGCGGGACTCGGGGGGGGTATTCTCCGTTGCCTCATAGGTTTTGCGGACACGGGAACGCGTCCGCCGCTCTCTCTCAACGGCTGCGGTTGTGTTGGTTTTCATGGTTCCGAATCTCAATCATCAGGTGTTCAAGGTCTGGGTGTTTCCGGCAGGCTGCCCCTCCTCCTGCTCCTTCGACGCCCGCTGCTTTTCCATAAGGGCCGCGTGCAGGTTCCTGAGCAGGACGCGGTTGAGCCACCGCATCAGTGAAGCGCCGACAAACGCGGCGATGCTCGCATCGAGGAACACCAGGCCGGGGTCCCGGTCGGCCAGCGTGCCCACCAATGCCGCGAGCAGAAATCCTCCGAATCCGCCAAAGGCCGCGGCGTGCTTCATGCCTCACCTCCCTCCTGCTGGACCTCGCGCGCGAGGTTGGCTGGAAACGAGCGCGCCAGCAGCGCGGCAAAAACATCCTCCTCCAACTCATCCGCCGGGCTCGGCCCCGAGCACACCGCCATCGGCGTGAGCCCGCCAAAGAGCGCGAAACGCCACAGCTTGCCCGGACGGCGCACCTCGTCGAGATGCGTGAAGATCACGTGCGTCGCGCCGCACACCCGCCCCATCTCATAGGCATCCGCGATCACTTCCGTCTCGCAGGCGGCGTTGACCACGAGGATGCGCGTATCGACGCGCAGGGCATCGAGGGTCTGCGCCAGTTCGCGCTGATCCCCGCGCGCCTGCAGGCCGACTCCCGGGACGTCGATCACGAGCAGGGTCTCATCGCCGAACTCCTCGACCTCCGCCGCGGACCGCAGCAGCGGCGTGTCGAGCACATCACAAAACGCCGCAAGCCCATCGGTCGCATTCGGGTGCGTGCCATCGAGCTTGAGCACCGCCGGCCGGGCTCCGCGCACGAAGACCTCGGCGGCAAGCGTCTTGCACAGCGCCGTCGTCTTTCCCGCGCCGCACGACCCGAGAAACACCCGCCGCCGGCCGAGCCCGCACTTCGGCGCTGCATTGTATTGGCGACGCAACCACGCCGCGAGGCGGCTCATCACCTCCGGCGCCGACGCCGTCGCCCAATCGAAATCCTTCACCTCCTCCTGCACCCGCGCGAGTATCGCCTCATCGAGCCCGGCCGCCCGCAGCAGCGACATCGAGCGGGCCTCGCGCCCGCGGGTGCGGGGAGCCATCGCCTCCGCACGCGGCTCTTCCGGCCCCACCTCCCGCTGCCGTGCCCGCTCGGCATCGGCTGAAAGCGTGAGTTTCTCGGTCGGCTCCTCGGCTCCGTCCGCCCTCGCTTCGCCACCGCGAGCTTCGCCGGCCTCGCTCTCCGGATCCCCGGCAGCCTGCGGCGACGCATCGGCCCCGGCCTCCGCAGGCGGTGGAAGCGCCGGGCCGCCGACCTCCACGATGACCTCGAGCCGCGGCTTCTGCAGAAAACGCGCCAGGCCGCCGGCCTCGAGCTGACGCACGGCCAGCACGCGGGCCTCCGCGCCGAATCGCTCCTTCACCAGGGCCACAGCCTCCGCGGCCGAGCGGACGACGAGACGGTATTGAGTGGGTTGAGACACTTCCTGTGTTTCCTTTTCAGACATTGTTCACGGGTTCCATCAGGCCGAGGAAGGGGCGGGCACGGCGTTCATCGGCGCTTCGCCCCCCTGCTGGGCGGCGGGGCGGTTCGCCGCGACCGGCGCCGTCACGATGCCGACATTGCGAATCTCCACTTCCGCCGGCAGCTCCTGGTAGCTGAGCACCACCAGGCGCGGCAGCGACGGCTCGAAAAACCGCTTGAAGGCGAGGCGGATCTCGGCGGCGGTGACCACGATCGGCTGCAGCCCCCGCTGCGTCATGTCCGCGGCCCGCGCCGTCAGCTCCTGCAACAAATGCTGGGCAAGCTGCGGATCGAGCGTGAGGACGATCTCATTGGCCGTGCGCTGCACCCGCGTGAGCAGATGCTGTTCGATGCGGGGATCGATGGTGATCGCCTCCAGCACGCCGGGCGAACTTTCGTAGGCCGGCACGAAATACTCGCCGAGGCGGCGCCGCACCTGTTCCGAGAGATCGTCCGGATTCTTGGAGACGGGCGCGTAATCGGCCACGGTCTCGAGAACCAGCGGCAGGTTGCGCACCGAAATGCCCTCCTTGAGCAGGTTCTGCAGGACGCGCTGGATCACGCCGATGCTCACGAGATCCGGCAGCAGTTCGGAAACGAGCGTCGGATGCTTCTGCTTCACCACATCGATGAGCGCCTGCGTATCCTGCCGCGAGAGCAGGCTCCACGCGTGCTGCCGAAGCGTTTCGGAAAGGTGCGTCACCATGACAGAGCTGGCATCGACCACCGAATAGCCATTGATCTCGGCGGTCTTGCGCTCCTCCTCGCCGATCCATGTCGCATCGATCCCGAAGACCGGCTCCACCGTGGGGATGCCGCGCAGCTCGACGTTGCTGCCGCTGACATTCATTGCCAGCCAGCGCTTCGGCATCAGCCGGCCACGGGCGACCTCGCGGGAGCGAATGAGAAAGCGGTATTCGTTTGTATCCAGTTCCAGGTTGTCGCGCACCGCGATCGGCGGGATGACCAGGCCCAGCTCGCGCGCGATCGACTTGCGCACGCC
>RFJS01000139.1 GCA_003694825.1 Verrucomicrobiota bacterium
AATCCTGCAGGAGGCTTTTGGCACGATCGGCATGGTCGGCTTTTTCGGAAACGGCGAGTTTGGCCCCGTCGGCGGGCGCAGTCACGTGCACGCCTATGCCGCGACCGTGCTGTTGTTTGCCGGGCCGGAGCAAAGGGAGGACGACGACTTGTGAAGATCCATATTCTGACGACAGGCGGGACGATCGATAAGATCTACTTCGATCAACTCAGTGAATACCAGGTGGGTGAGCCGCAGATCGGGGAGGTGTTGCGCGAGGTTCACGTCGCCATCGAATGGGAGATCGAGTCGATCCTGCGCAAAGACAGTCTCGAGTTGACGGATGAGGACCGCGCGATGATCCGGCGCAGTGTCGAGGCGACCTCCTGTGATCGTGTTCTTGTGACCCACGGAACGGATACGATGTGCGAGACAGGACGCCTGCTCTGCGGCATTGAGGGAAAGACCATCGTGCTGACCGGATCGCTGGCCCCGGCCATGTTTAAAACGAGCGATGCCATCTTTAATATCGGCTTCGCTCTGGCCTGCGTTCAAATCCTGCCACCCGGTGTTTATATAGCGATGAACGGGCGTGTGTTCGATCCGCGGCGGTCACGGAAGAATCGGGCGGCCAACATTTTTGAAGAGACCTCGGGCGAGCCGGATCGCGGAGCCCCAGATCGGGCTTGAGGGCCGGCAGGAGTCGGAAAGTCTCGGAATCAACCGGGCCGGGAAGGGCTGTCGGTCTTGCGATCAGGTGTGCCGATGGCGGTTGCCGCTGTTCGCGCTGCGAGACGGCGAAGGTCATCGAGCAGCGTGTAGGTGAGGGGGACGATAATCAGCGTGAGCAAGGTCGCGGCAAGCAACCCGCCCATCATGGTGCGACCGAGCGGCGCATAGGCGAAACCCATGATTTTGGATTCACCGAGCGCCATGGGGATCAGGCCGCATGCCGTGGTAAATGAGGTCATCATGATCGGCCGGAAGCGATGCGCCGCGGCCTGCCGGATGGCTTCCCGGCGGGGCATGCCGCCCTCCCGCAGCCGATTGATCAGATCGACGAGCACGATGGCGTTGTTCACCACCACGCCGATGAGGATGACGACGCCGATGCCCGACATCTGGTCCAGCGGTGTGCCCGTGAGGAAGAGTGTCCAGAATACGCCGAGGAAGGCGAAGGGGACGGCGACGATGACGGCCATGGGAAGCACGAAGCTCTCGAAGAGGATGCCCATGAGCAGAAACACGAAGGTGACGGCCATGAGCACGGCGAAGGCCTGGTCCTGTTCGGACTCGCGCATCCGCCGGAACCCTTCGCCTTTGTCCCACCTGTAGCCGCGCGGTAGTTCGAAGCCGGCCATGGCGGTGTCGATGGAGGCGAACAGTGTTCGCGCATCGCGGGTCAGCGCCTTGGCGGTGACCCGGAGCGCCGTCTGACGATTCTCGCGTCTTATTTGGCCGAGGGATCTGGATACACTCAGCTCGGCGAGTGCTTCGAGAGGGATGGCCTCCCCGGCGCGATTGCGAAAGGTGAGACGACGGACATCCTGAAGCGTGGCGTCGTCGGCGTTTTTCAGTTGCACGGTCATATCGACCTCCCGGCCTTCCGGGGTGCGGTAGCGGCTGAGGCGAAGTCCGCGAAGCGTATTGGAAATGTTCATCGAAACCTCGCGCGCCTCGACGCCGAGGCGCCGCGTGCGATCGCGATCGAGGCGAATCTGCAGCTCGTTTTGGCCGCGCTCGAGTTCGGTCTCGGTCTCGAAGACGCCGGGGATGGTGGCGAGGCGGCGTTCGACCTCGCGGGCGAGCTCGACGAGGGTTTCGGTGTCTTCGCCGTAGAGCACGACGGAGGCGGAGGCCTCATCGTCGCCGCCGCCGGCGTCACCGCGCCGGGAGGTTCTTACGATGACGCCGGGCGACGTCTGGAGTGAGTCGAGGATCGTTTTTTCCAGTTCCTGTTTGGTGAGGCGCGGTTTTTTCCACCCCATATGGATGGCGAATTTCCGCCAGAGGACGGCATACCAGTCCGTATTCTCGGGCTCGCTAAACTGGATGTAGATGCGGCCGCGATTGGACCATGAACGCGTATCGAGACGCTCGATGCCGAGCTCTTCACTACGAGCGAGGATTTGTTTCTCGAGAGCGATCAGTTCCGCGAGGGTTTGTTCGATGTCGTATCCCGAGGGCGTTTCGATAAAGAGCCGGACGGTCGTATCGGCGCGTCCGCCGTTACGCGGGCGTTCAACTTTCGAGTAGGGGATGACGATCGTGGCCATCGCGGCGACGATGAGAAGGGCGGCTTCGGTGCGATGGTTGAGCGCGCGGTCGAGGATCCGCAGGTAGAGACGGCGGAGCCAGGAGACAAGGCGCAGGTCGTGATGCCGGGTGCCGCGGGAGAGCTTCAGCGCCGCGAGCGGAATGAAGATCAGGGCGATGAAAAGCGAGGCCGCCAGCGAGCAGATCACCGGGACACCGAGGCGTATCATGTAGAAGGTGAACTCGCGGCCGCCGCTCATCAGCAGCAGGGGCAGGAAGACCACGATCGTCGTGAGTGTTGCCATGACGATCGCCAGTCCCACTTCCGCCGTTCCCTCGATGGAGGCGCGCCGGGCTTCGACGCCTTTCTGGCGCTTCCGGTAGATGTTCTCGATGATGACGATCGAGTTGTCGACAACGAGGCCGATGCTCAGGAGCAGCCCCATCATGGTCACCATGTTCAGCGACCAGTCGATGAAGTAGAGCACGACAACCGTCATCAACAGCGACAGGGGGATCGCCAGGGTTACGATCGTGGTCATGCGGGGCGATCTGAGAAAGAGAAAGAGCACGATCGCGGCGAAGAGACCGCCCCAGAGGCCGGAGTTGCGCAGGTTGTCGACAGATTCCTGCACGTGCCGGCCCTGGTCGAAGCGTATCTGAAACTTCAATCCATCGAGTTCAGGCATCGCTTCCAGGTCGCGGAAGGTTTGGCGGACTGCGCGGGAAATCTTCACGATGTTCGCGCCGGAGGTCCGCTGGATTTCAATACCCACGGCCTGTTGACCGCCGACCCGGAAGATGCGCGTCATCTTCGGCGCCTTGTAGCTGACCGTGGCAATGTCCCGCAGGCGCAGGCCCTTTGTTGGATCGATAATGATGTTGGCGACTTCCTCGACGTCGGTGTAGCGGCCGATGGAACGGATGAAAAATTTCCGTCCGCCCTCGATGACCCAGCCGCCGGGCAGATTCTCGTCCTGCCCGCGAAGGCGGCTGATCAGCCGTGCCACGTCGATCCCGTGGGCGGCGACGCGATCCTGGTTGAGTTCGATGATAAGGTCTTTCCCCTCGTAGCCGAAGATATCGACGTTGCCGACGCCATCGATGCGCTGGAGGGCCGGTTGGACGATGGTTTCGAGAAGGTAGTCGACGTCCTCGCGATCCGGCGGGACTTGCACGGATGCTTCGATGATGGGGATGTCGTTCTCGTCGAAGCGGCGCACGTAGATGCGATCGATATCCTCGGGCATCTCCGGCATGATCCGGTCCATGCGGTCACGAACCTCGGCGTAGGCGTCGCGCAGATCGACATCGTTCTGGAAGGAGATGCCGACGTAGCAGAAGCCGGCGTTTGCATACGACCGCGTCGAACGCACGCCCGGTATCGTGCCGACGATTGCTTCGATGGGACGGGCGACATTGAGCTCGACGACGGTCGGGGTCGCATTGGGGAAGCGCACGTAGACATTGAGCCGCTTTTCATCGAGCCCCTCGGGGAACATCGCTATCGGGATGCGGAGGTAGGCGATCACGCCCAGCACGAGCACGGCGAGCAGCGTCATCAGGACGGTGACCGGACGATCGACCGAGAAGCGGGGCAGCCAGCCGTGACGTGAATGAGCGTCGCTCATGAGGTGCGCAGCCGTCGGGTTTCGATCAGGAGGTAGACGCAGGGGATGACGATGAGGGTGAGCAGGGTGGAGGTCGTCAGGCCGGCGATGACGGTGATGGCCATCGGGGTTCGGATCTCCGCGCTCTCGCCGAGGCCGAGCGCCATCGGCGTGAGCCCGAGAACGGTGGTCAGCGTCGTCATGAGGATGGGCCGCAGGCGGGCGGCCGCGGCTTCACGCACCGCCCGGGGCAGCGCCATGCCGGAGCGCCGCAGCGTGTTGATGAAGTCGATGAGCACGATCGCGTTGTTGACGACGATGCCGGCGAGCATGATCAGCCCGATGAATACGATGACGCTGATCGGCACCTGCAACAGCCAGAGGGCGGCCACCACGCCGATGAGGGCCAATGGCACGGTGAACATGATGATCAGGGGATGCAGGAGCGATTCGAACTGGCTCGCCATGACGATGTAGACCAGGAACAGCGCCAGACCAAAGGCGAGGACGAGGCTGTTGATCGAGGTTTGCATCTCCTCGCGCTGACCGCTGATCAGGTAGCGGAATCCCGGAGGGAATGCCATTTCACTCAAGGCACTCTCGATCAGCGCCGTGGCGGTGCCGAGGTCGATGCCGTCGGTATTGGCCGTGATCAGTGCGGTGCGCTGCTGATCGACACGGCGGATTTCGCTGGGACCTTCGGCGATCTGGATCCGAGCGACAGCGTCGAGGGGGATGGATACCGGTGCGCCGGGGTTAACGACGAGGTGGCGCAACTCGTCGATGCCGAACCGGTCTTCCTCGCGGAGCCGCACGAGGATGTCGATCTGTTGCTCGCGCCGGCGAAAGTCGGTCGCGACGTAGCCCTGGATCTTGTTGCGCACCAGCTCGGCCACGCCGCCAAGGCTCAAGCCGAAGTCCGCGAGGCGATCGCGATTGTAGATCACCTGCAGTTCGGGATTTCCCGCCTGGAGGGTGGAGCGGACGTCGGCCAGTCCGGGGAGGCGGTTCAGGCGTTCCTGTGCCTCGAGACTGAGCCGGCGGAGGGTGGTGAGGTCATAGCCGCGGATCTCCACCTCGATCGGCGCGCGGAAGGTGAACAGCGCCGGATAGGAGACTTCCATCTCCATCTCGGGGATGTCCCGCACAGCGGTGCGGATCCGCCGG
This sequence comes from Verrucomicrobiota bacterium, assembly GCA_003694825.1. Classification (GTDB taxonomy): domain Bacteria; phylum Verrucomicrobiota; class Verrucomicrobiia; order Opitutales; family Opitutaceae; genus J108. The sequence continues at coordinate 5,013 of RFJS01000139.1, forward strand.
ATCACCGCTTCCTCGGTGGCGGGCGTGGAGCCGTCGGCCAGCCGCACCATTACCTTTCCCGTGTGCTCACCCTCTTCGGCTGTGGAGCTTGCGGTTCGATCCGTGCCGATGCGCGAAGCGGTGCGGATGACTTCGGGCTGGTTGAGCGCGGCGCGCTCGACGGCGGCGGCGACCTCGGCAGTGCGTTCGAGCGGCGTGCCGACCGGCATAGTGATGTCGAGATTGAACTCCCCCTGATGCACCTGGGGGATCAGCTCGCGGCCGAGGCGAGGGAGGCCGGGCACGACGACGGCGACGAACAGAAGCGCCGCCGTGGCGATAACCGCGGCGGGACGCGCCAGCGCCCAATCCAGGAAGCGGACATAGGCCGATTGTGTCAGGCGAATCAGCCGATCTGATACGGAAAGAACCGGCTTCGCCATCGGCGCGAGGACGGCCGCGCCGACACGTGCGCCGACCGTGACGGGGAGGGCAAGGAGAAGGGCGAGCAGATGCAGGCACCCGCCCAGCAGGCGCAGCACGGTGGCCGCGGCAAAGCGGAGCAGAATGAGTGTGCCGGCGACCGGCCATAAGGCACACCAGCCCAGGCGCGAAAGTCCGCGGGTGGCGCGGATGCGGGAATTGATGTGGAGAAAAGCATCCCGGCAGGCGCCGATCGTGGGTATCGCCGCGATGCCCGGCCAGACGAGGCGGTCCGTCCAGCCCGGGCGGGCGCCGCGAAGCCGATCGTGGGCGCGGGCCAGCCAGGTCTTTCGGTTCCCGTCCGTCGGCGAGCGCTTCTGCCGCCACCACTCCACGGGACGCCACAGTGGCCAGGTGAAAACGATGAGATAGGCGGCGGCGCAGCGCCCGAGCAGCACGGCGAGTGTGCCGACGCCCCAGATGACGCGGATGAGAAAGGCCCCGATGAGGCGGCCAACAGTCGCGATAAAGTGGTGACGCGGATCGGTCGACGGCGCGAGAAAGGCCGTGCCCGCTTCGCGCGAATCCTCACCGGCTTCCTTCGCGAGGTGGCCCAGCCGGCGGGAAGCGAGCATCGGGATGAAGAACAGCGCGACCACAAGCGAGGCGAGAAGGGAGAAGACGACGGTCAGCGCCATGTCGCCGAAGATCTGGCCGGCGATCCCCTCGACGAAGACGATGGGGAAGAACACGGCGACGGTGGTCAGGGTCGAGGCGGTTACCGCCGTTCCCACTTCGCTGGTGCCGCGAACGACGGCGTCGATAAAGCCGTCTCCCTCCTCGCGGCATCGATGGATGCTCTCGAGCACGACAATGGCGTTGTCCACGAGCATGCCCACTCCGAGGGCGAGGCCGCCGAGCGAGATGATGTTGAGGGAGACATCCGCGAGATACATCGGCGCGAAGGTCGCGACGATGGAGATGGGGATGGTGACGCCCACGATGAACGTCTGCGCGAGGTTGCGCAGGAAAAGGTAGAGCACCGCGATCGCGATCAGTCCGCCGACAAGGGCGTTTCCTTTGACCTCGTCGATCGACTGGCGAATGAAGACCGACTGGTCGGAGAGAACGTCGATGGATGCGCCCTGAGGCAGTGAATAGGCGATAAAGTCCGTCATCTTCCGGTGCAGCGCGGCTCGGCGGGCTTCCTGCATCCGGCGTTCCCGGCGTTGTTCGGGCGAGAGGTTTTGCGTGCCGGTCGACGGTGGTGCGTCCCCGGATGCCGAAAGCCCGCGGACATAGGCCTGCTGTGCCCTGGTTCCGAATACGACGTCACGGACGCGGTCGGCGACTTCGACGACGTTTGCCCCGGCTTCCTTGTAGATCTCGATCTCGATGCTCTCGACGCCGTTTACCCGCGTGATGACCTCACGTTCCTTGTGGGAGGAGCGCACGGTGGCAATATCGCGCAGGCGGATGTTGGCCCCGTTCTGCCGCGCGACGATCAGGTCGGCGATCTCTTCGAGCGAGCGGAATTCGTTGAGCGTGCGGACAAGGTATTCGGTCTGGCCCTCGCGGAGATTGCCGCCGGGGAGGTTGATGTTGTTTTGCGCCAGTCGGTTGATGACCTGCTGGATATCGAGCCGCAGCAGCGCGAGCTGTTGCTCATCGAGCGCGATTTGAAACTCCTCTTCGAGTCCGCCCTTCACCTTAACCGCGGCGATCCCGGCCACGGCTTCGAGGCGGCGCTTGATCTCGTGGTCGGCCAGGTAGCGCAGTTCGTAGAGGGATTGCGGCCCGGCGAGTCCAAGGCGGAGAATCGGGTCGAGCGACGGATCGTAGCGCAGCAGCAACGGCCGTTCGGCGGCGTCCGGCAGGCGGACGCGATCGATCTTTTCGCGAATGTCCTGGGCGACTGTCGCCATGTCGGTGCCCCAGGCGAACTCCATGATGATGTCGGATTGGCCGGCCTTGGAGATGGAGCTGATGGAGACGAGGTTCGGGACGATCCCCAATTCCGCCTCGAGGCGGCGGGAGACGAGCGTCTCGACTTCTTCGGGTGCCGTCCCGGGAAACTCGGTGTGCACCGTGAGCGTCGGATAGCTGATGTCGGGCATCAGCGTGAGGGAGAGGCGGGTGTAGGAGACCCAGCCGAACACGGCGACGGCCATGACGACCATCAGGATCGCGACGGGACGGCGGGTGGTGAAGGCAAAGAAACCGTCCGTTTTCCGGTGAGCCGGGGACGGGGAGGACTGGTCGGTGCGGGAAGTCATCGGGGCGTCAGGATCCGGCGGCCGCTGCCGGCGTCTGGTTGTCGAGAACCGCGGCGGCCGGTGCGGGGCCGTTTTCGTTGACGATGCGGACGCGCGCCTGGTCCTTGAGCGTGTTTTGCCCGACCACGACAATCGGTTCGCCGCCCTTTATGCCGGACTGGGCTTCGATGTAGTCGTCCTCCTCATACCCGGCGTCCAGGCGCACTTTGCGGGCGCGGTCCCCGTCGACCACGAAGACGTAGCGCTCGCTGCCTTCATACACGACGGCCTGGCGGGGAACGAGCACGGCGTTCTCCTTGCGGTCGGTGATGATCCGGACCTTCACGAAGAGTCCGGGCGGCGGCGGATTGTCGCCGGGCACGACGCCGACGGTGACTTTGAACGTGCCGCTCGCTGGATCGACGACCGGGCTGATCCGCTTCACCCATCCTTCGAAACGACGGCCGGGAAGAAATTCGGAGGTGAGGTAGGCGGGCTGTCCCTCCTCGACGACTGTGAGGTGGCGCCCGGGCACGTAGACCCGGGCGATCATGTCGTCGAGGGACATCAGCTCGAAGAGCGCCGTGCTGGCGGTGACTCGGGCTCCGGGCTGCACGAAGCGCTCGGTGATCACGCCGTCGACGGGCGCGCGGACCGTGGTCTGGTCCATACGAATGCGGGCGCGTTCGAGCCGGAGGCGGGCCTGCTCGAGCTGGAATGAGGCGGTGTCGAAGTCCTGTTGGTTGACCAGCCCGCGCTTGAAGAGGTCGGCGGTGCGCTGGAAGCGGGTTTCGGCCTGTTTCAGGTTGGCTTCGCTTTCGAGAAGCTCGACCTGTTGTTCGTTGTGTTCGAGGAGC
>RFJS01000594.1 GCA_003694825.1 Verrucomicrobiota bacterium
CGGATGCAGCGGGCTTGAAGGCATCCCGCGGCCCAGGCAAGGGGGCGGGCGTGCCCGCAGCAGGGCGCCTGGAGAGGCAAACGGGCAACCAGACGCGAGTCCCCGCCGCTGAGGACATCAAATAAGGGACAGGCTAAAAGCGTGGGGGAGGAGGTGGATTTCGCGGGGATTAGAGGATGGAGAGGGACCAGGTTTGGTCTTGTCGGGTGAGGTGGATGCGGGTGCGGAAGGTTTTGGAGAGGTTTTCGGAGGTGAGGGTTGAGGCGATCGGGCCGGCAGTGAGGCAACGACCGGCCCGCATGAGGAGGACGTGGGTGAAGGCCGGGGTGATTTCTTCGACGTGATGGGTGATGAGAATGAGTCCGGGACCGCGTTTTTTGCGGGCCTGTTTTTCGATGAGAGCGAGGAGGTGTTTGCGAGCGACCGGATCGAGTCCGGCACAGGGTTCGTCGAGGAGAAGCAGCGAGGGTTTGGCGGCGAGCGCCCGGCAGATGAGCACGCGCTGGCGTTCGCCTTGCGAAAGGTGTGCCCAGGGACGGTTGGCGAGGTGGCGGCAGGACCATTGTCCGAGCAGGCGAAGCGCCGCACGTTGTTCGGCTGGACTTGGGGGTTTCCAGAGGTTGATCACCGCTTCGGTGCCGCTTGCGACGACATCGAGTGCGGTTTCACCGGGCTCAATGTGACGGGTGAGGGCGTTGGAGACGAAGCCGATGTGTTTGCGCAGCTCGCGCCAGTCGGTGCGGCCGTAGGTTGCGCCAAGGACGGAGAGGGTTCCGGCCGATGGGGTCATGTAGCCGTTGAGTGCGGAGAGCAGGGTGGTTTTGCCGCAGCCATTGGGGCCGAGCAGGACCCAGTGTTCGCCTGGGTGAATCGTCCAGTCGATGGCATGAAGGATGGTGGTGTCGCGGCGGACGGTGAGGCCGCGGATGGCGAGCAGTTCGGCTGACATTAGTGGGCGGCGGGCATGGAGATGCGCATGGTGGTGCCTTTCGGGCCGGTTGCGACGATCTGGATGTCGCCATGATGGTTGCGCATGATGCGGCGGGAGATGGAGAGACCGAGCCCGGTGCCGGAGTGATCAGCACGGGCGGAAAGGAAGGAGTCGAAGATGCGGTCGCGATATTGTTCGGGGATGCCGGGGCCGGTGTCCGTGATGTCGATACAGGCGGTCGTGTCGTCGCTGGAATGGATGGCGGAGGTGGAGATGGAGATGTGTCCGCCTTCAGGCATGGCGTTGATGGCGTTGAGCAGGAGATTGAGGAGGACTTGCTGGATCTGTCCCTTGTTGCAGTCGACGGCGAGGGGCGTCGGCGATGGCTGGTAGTGGAGATGGATGTGGGCCTGCTTGAGTTTGAGGCGCAGGAGTTGGCATGTCTCGCGAATGATGTCGTCGAGTGCGACGCGGGTGTGCATGCTTTCGGGGGCTTTGGCGACGGAGAGGACGCGGCTGACGAAGCTTTCGAGTTGGTCGAGTTTTTCGCGAATGACTTCGACGTCGTTGCGGCGGGGGTCGTCCGGGGGGAACTCGAGGTTGAGGGCACCGAAGAGGAGCCGGATGACGGTGAGGGGGTTGCGGGTTTCGTGTGCGATTTCGGCCGCGAGGAGACCGAGGGTGGTGAGGCGTTCGTTTTGCCGAAGTGTTTCTTCGGTCTGGAAGACTCGCTGGTAGAGCCGGGCGTTTTGCAGGGCGACGGAGGCGATATTGGCGAGGGCTCGCAAGAGGCGGCGTTCGTCGTTGGAGAAGCGGTGCGGGTGGTCGGTGAAGACGCTGAGCACGCCGATGACGTGGTCGCCATCGATGAGCGGGGTGAGGAGGACGCTTTGCAGAGCGGGAAGCCGGGGGATGTCGTGAAGGTCGGCGAAGTCGGGTTGGCCGAGGTTGGTGAATTCGAGCTGTTTGCGGGTGGTGACGGCGCTTCCGGCGAGGGTTTCTTCGAGAGGCCAGGGGGGGGATTGCGGGGAGGTGGATGTGGCGGGGAAGGCGTCAGCCGGATGGGCGGCGCTCAGGTGGAGGGTGCGCGTGGCCGGGGTGTGAAGCTGGATGGTGGCAAGGGCGCAGTCGGCGAGGCGAAGGGTGTGGCGGGTGACGGCCCGCAGGAGTTCGTCGGCTTCGAGTTTGGAGGAGAGCTCCTGGGCGATGTTGCTGAGGATTTCGAATTGGGATGCCTGGCGCTGGAGGTGCCGATGGCGCCAGAGTTCTCGAAGGGTGTGGGCAGCTTCGGCGACGAGGGTGGAGGTGGCCTCGAGATCGTGGTGATGGAAGGCATCGGGCTGGTCTTTCTCAAAGGAGAAGACGCCGTGGAGGTGCCCATCGATTTCGAGAGGGTGGACGATGGCGGCGCGGGTCTGTGGACGGACGGGGATGTCGCGGGGGTCGTGCTGGACATCGGGGACGAGGAGCGGGGTGCGGTGGAGCGCGACCCATCCGGTGAGGCCGACGCCGGAGGGGATGTCGGCGCCGGCGAGGTCGGCCGGGTAGTTGATGAAGTGTTCGACGCGGAGAATCCCGGTGTCGGGATCGACGAGGGCGAGGATGGCGGCGTCGCAGCCGAGGTGTTCGGCGATGGCCCGGAGGATTTCGTGCGAGGCGCGGTGGGTGTCGGTGACGCGGCCGATGAGAGCGCTGATCCGATAGAGGGTCGCGGCGATTTCGTCGGAGGAAGGCGGGATGGCAGACGGGTTTGAGGGCTCTTCTTTGTCCATGGGGATGGATGTGGCGCGGCGATA
>RFJS01000140.1 GCA_003694825.1 Verrucomicrobiota bacterium
ATGGAGCCCGCTACATGAAGGTGATTCTCGAACCATGAACCCCGGCAAACTTTTCGATCTGCATGGCAGGACCGCGCTCGTCACAGGGGCAAGCCGCGGTCTCGGATTCGGCTTTGCGCGGTGTCTCGCCGCCGCGGGAGCGGACGTCGCGGTGACGGCCCGTTCGGAAGGATCTCTCGAAGGGATCGTGGCCGAGTTGGAGGCGCTCGGGCGAAAGTGTGTGCCGGTCACCCTCGATGTTTGTGAAGAGTCGAGCATCCGCCCGGCCGTGGGCATGGCGGAGGAGGCGCTCGGGCGCATCGATATTCTGGTCAACAATGCCGGGTGCAATGTGCGCAAGCCCGCTCTGGAGGTGACCTGGGCGGAGTGGAACGCCATCCTCGATACGAACCTGCGCGGCGCGTTCTTTGTCGCGCAGGCGGTGGCCCGGGGCATGACGGCCCGAGGCCGCGGGCGTATCATCAATATCGGTTCGGTCACTTCCGTTGCCGGCTACGCCGGGCTGGCACCCTACGGAGCGAGCCGCGGGGGCATCCGCCAGCTCACGATGAGCCTGGCCGCGGAGTGGGGACCGGCCGGCGTCACCGTCAACTGCCTCGCGCCCGGCTGGTTTCGGACCGCGCAGAATGCCGTCCTCTACGAGGACGAGACCTGGGTGAAATACCTGAGTGATCGCATTCCCTTGCGGCGGCCGGGCGCTCCGGAGGACCTCGACGGCACGCTGCTCTGGCTGGCCAGCGATGCCAGCGCCTATGTGACCGGACAGCTCATCCTCGTCGACGGCGGTATTTCGGTGAACGATACGCGAGCGCTGCCGGCGGCGCGGCCGGAGCGCGGGTAGGGCCGGTCTGTCCGGGGAAAGATCTTGGCAAGCCGGCTCGCGGCGGGCGGGGAGCTATTCGGCGATCGCCGCGGCGTAGCCGACGACGCTGTCGAAATCGCCCGAGACCATGCCGCTGTGGCGGTAGTCGATGACGCGGGCCTGCCGGGCGCCGAGTCGGCGGGCGACCTCGGCCATGATCGCCGCCGGCGCGCGTCCGCACATGGAGATGCCGCGTGCGTGGCAGACGCGCAACAGCTGCTCTCCATCGAGCGCTTCGAGGGCGGCGAGCGCGTGGGCATCCTTGTCCGCGGCGACCGTGGCGGGTTCGAAGTGGTTCATGTCCGAAGAGGCGAAGATGAGCACCCGCCCGCTCCGGGCTTCCGCCATCTCCGCGAGCACCTCGGCGAGGCGCAGGCAGATCCGCCAGGCGTCCGGGATCAGGACTACGGGCACGATCGAGGCGTGCGGCGCGACGGTCTGCAGGAAGGGCAGCTCCACCTCGATGCCGTGCTCGGGTAGGTGGGCGGTTCGATCCTCATGCACGAGCGGGCAGCGCTCGAGCAGTTCGGCGGCAAAGTCGGCGTCGACGGGGACTTCCCCGAGCGGCGTGGAAAAGGCGCCGCGCGCCCAGAGACTGATCCCGGTCGGCGACGTCCCGATGCCACGGTGGTTCGGTGAAAGAATGACGACTGTATCGGGCACGCGGATTCGCGAGAAGACACTGGCGGCACAGATGCCGGAATAGACAAGCCCGGCGTGGGGCACCATGGCTCCGCGCACCGGGACGGGACGGCCCCGATGCCGCCACTCCGCGAGGAAGCCTTCGATCATGGCCTGGAGCTGACGAGGGTCGGCGGGGTAGAAGGCGCCGGCCACGGCGGGAAGACGAATGTCGTGAGTGGCTGTCTGGGTCATGGCTGTGCCTGGCTTGGGAGAGAGGAAAGACGCACGGGCAGGCGGCGGGCACCCCAGCGCCCGGGCGGACCATCGAACACGCCGGGGCAGACCGCGCCGCAGCGCGCGCAGCGGCCATCGGCGGTCAGGTGCCAGGCGCGCAGTTCATACCAGTCGCGGACGATGAGGGCGTGGCCGCAGCCCGGGCAGAAGGTGGTGCCACCCTCTTCGTCGTGGACGTTGCCGGTGTAGACGAAGTGCAGGCCGTTGCCGAGGGCGATGCGCCGGGCCCGCCGGAGAGTGGCGGGAGGTGTCGGCGGCCGGTCGCGCAGGCGCCAATCGGGATGAAAGGCGGTGAAGTGCAGGGGCACGTCGGGTCCGAGTTTCTCCACGATCCAGCGTGTCTCCGCGTCGATCTCGGCGTCGCTGTCGTTGAGGCCCGGTATGAGCAGCGTGGTGATCTCAAACCAGACGCTGGTCTCGTGGCGAAGGTATTCGAGCGTCTCGAGAACATCACCAAGCCGTCCCCCGCAGACGCGGCGATAGAAATCGTCGGTGAACGCCTTGAGGTCGACGTTGGCCGCGTCCATGTGGGCGTAGAATTCCTCGCGCGCGGCGGCCGTCTGGTAGCCGGCGGTCACCGCGACGGTGCGAATGCCGTGCTGGTGGCACGCCCGGGCGACGTCGATGGCATACTCGTGAAAGATCACCGGATCGTTGTAGGTGAAGGCCACACTGCGGCAGCCGAGCCGGGCCGCGGCGGCGGCGATCGTCTCCGGCATGGCACTGTCGGCGAGGGTGTCGAATTCTCTCGATTTGCTGATATCCCAGTTCTGGCAGAACCGGCAGGCGAGGTTGCAGCCCGCCGTGCCGAAGGAGAGCACCGGCGTGCCGGGAAGGAAGTGGTTGAGCGGCTTCTTCTCGATCGGGTCGACGCAGAAGCCGCTGGAGCGTCCGTAGGTGGTGAGGACGACCTCACCGCCGCGGCAGGCGCGCACGAAGCAGAAGCCCCGCTGTCCTTCGCTCAGCTTGCAGGCGCGAGGGCACACGTCGCACTGCACCCGTCCATCTTCAAGAGGATGCCAGAGCCGTGTGCGATGAGCGATCCCGAAAACCTCCCGTTTCACGAGTGGTTAAGATAAAACGATTCGACGAAAAACCCAAGTCCGCGGTTCGGGAACGGGTGCGTTTTTTCACCGGGTCGGTCCGGTTTTCTCGAGGTTTTTGCCCGTGGCTGAGCGAACGCAAAAACAGGGTTTGTGGTGCGGGATTTCGCAGGGAAAACGCGCTGGATTTCGCGGCCGCGTATGATAATTATTAGGGAAAGCTCGGTGCCATCCGGGTTTGCCCCCGCCGACCGGCGGGGTGAGCGTCACAGTAATCCTTTCGCCCGACCATCCCGAGCCATCAGACTGTTTTTCCCCATGAATATCGCACTTCGCAAAGACTGCGCCTGGGCCCTGCTCGTGCCGACGAGCATGGGCATTCGCATCACGCCGGAGAACCGGCAGCCTGTGCACACGAGCACCCGCTATACGCTGCAGGTCACGAGCGCCGAGTCGAATGTCGCCAGCGTCGCGGCGGCCCTGGGCCTGCCGGTGAAGCTGCTGACGAACTTCGTGAAGGGCAGTCCGGTGGCGCGCCTGATCCGCGACAACCTCGCCAGCCGCCACATTACGGTCGAAGGACCGGAGGTTGAGCAGGGCGACCCGTGGGGCTACCGGCACCAGATCAACATCGCCGACAGCGGGTTCGGCGGCCGCGGACCGCGGGTGTGGAACGACCGCGCCGGTGAGGTCGGTCGTCTGCTCTCGGCCAAAGATTTCGATCTGGAGCGGATCTTTGGCGAGGAAGGCGTGCAGGTGGTGCATCTCTCGGGGCTGATCGCCGCGCTTTCCCCGCAGACTTCACAGTTTTGTCTGGAGGTGGCGCGCGCGGCGAAGCGGCACGGCACGCGCATTGCCTTCGACCTGAACCACCGGGCGTCGTTCTGGAAGGGGCGCGAGAGTGAGCTTCGGGAGACGTTTCTGGAGATCGCCGGCGTGGCCGATATCCTCGCCGGCAACGAAGAGGACTTCCAGCTCTGCCTCGGCCTCGAGGGGCCTGAGGCCGGCGGCCGGGATCTCGCGGCCAAGATCGACAGCTTCAAGGGCATGATCGAGCGGGCGCGCCAGCAGTTCCCCAACGCTTCTGTCTTTGCCACGACGCTGCGCGAGGTTGTCAGCGCCAACACCCACCTGTGGGGAGCGATCATGTCCGTGGGCGACGCCTGGCATATCATCGAACCGCGTGAGATCGCGGTCATCGATCGCATCGGCGGTGGCGACGGCTTTGTCGGCGGCATGCTCTACGGCCTGCTGCGCGGCTGGGATCCGGAAAAGTGGGCTCAGTTCGGCTGGGCGACCGGTGCGCTCGTGGCGACATTGGAAACCGACTACGCCCAGCCCGCGGACGAGGAGCAGGTATGGAGCATCTGGTCGGGCAACGCCCGGGTGAAACGCTGACCGGATTTTCCTGTCTGGATTTTTTCCTTCCTGATTCGAGGTTATGATCGACTGGGCGCCGGGGGTTTCCTCCGGCGCCTTTCGTTTCACCGCGGGGGAAGGCGCCTTGAGGCGGGGCGGCGAGGGCCGGAGCGCCCGTTCGGGCGCGGGCGAACAGGGCCGGGGACGGGACGGCCCGGCGCTCTCAGATCGTCCGGGAAAAGCGGTTTTCCGCTTCGCCGAGGTAGGCGTCGAAGGTCATGGCGAGGTTGCGAATGAGCAGCCGGCCGATGTCGGTGACCTCGAAGCCGCGGTCGGTGAAGGTGATGAGCCCGTCCTCGGCCGCGCCGCGGAGCGCCTCGATTTCCGGGGCGAACCGGGCGCGAAAATCGATCCCGTGTTTTTCCGACATGGCGTCGAAATCGAGGGCGAGATCGCACATGAGGCGCATGATGACGTCGTGACGGAGCTTGTCTTCGTCGGTGAGGAAGCAGGCGCGGCTGTAGGGCAGTTCGCCGGCTTCGAGGCGTTTTTCCCAGTCCTCGAGTTTCTTCTCGTTTTGCCGGTAGTGGGTGGGCGTCTGGGAGATGGACGACATGCCGAAGCCGTAGATGTCGACGCCGGCCCGGGTGCTGTAGCCCTGGAAGTTGCGCCAGAGCGTCCCGGATCGCTGGGCGATGGCGAGTTCGTCGTCCTCGCGCGCGAAATGGTCCATGCCGATGTAGACGTAGCCGTTGTCGGTGAGGGTCTCGATGACCGTCTTGAGCATCGCGAGCTTGGTCTCCGGAGTCGGGAGCACGGCGCGTTCGACGATCTTTTGCGCGGGCTTCATCCACGGGACGTGGGCGTAGTTGAAGATGGCGAAGCGGTCGGGGTTGAGTTCGAGGGCCAGCTCGATGGTCCGGGCAAACGTCTCCGGCGTCTGGTGGGGCAGGCCGTAGATGAGGTCGATGTTGAGCGAGTCGTAGCCGATTTCGCGAATCCACGCGGCCGCCCGGTCGCTGAGTTCCTTCGGCTGGATGCGGTTGACGGCTTTCTGGACCTCTGGATTGAAGTCCTGGATGCCGAAGGAGGCTCGGCGGGCGCCGAGGCGATGGAAAGCCTCGAGATGTTCGCGGGAGAGGCGGCGCGGGTCGATCTCGACGCTGATCTCGGCGTCGTCGGTGAAGGTGAAATACCGCCGGATCATGGCCGCGAGCCGGTCGATCTGGGCCGGTCCGAAGAAGTTGGGCGTCCCGCCGCCGAAGTGCATCTGCACGGCGCGGGCGTCGCGATGGATGAGGGGGGCGGTCAGCTCGAGTTCGCGCTCGAGGAAATCGAGGTAGCGGTCGGCCTTTCCCCGGTTGAGGGTGATCACCGTCGTGCATCCACAAAACCAGCACAGCGTCTCGCAGAAAGGCAGGTGAAAATAGAGCGAGAGCGGACGGGGGGAGCGGTTGTTGGCGCGGATGTCCTCGATGATGGCCTGTTGATCGAAATCGCCGGTGAACTGCAGGGCGGTGGGGTAGGAGGTGTAGCGTGGCCCGGGCCGATTGTATTTTCGGATGAGATCGAGGTTGACCTAGATCTGGCGGCTCATGTCACGAAAAACTGATGACGGTCTCGACGAGGGCGGCCATGCACTCGAGACGGGCCTGGGGCATGATGCCGTGGCCGAGGTTGAAGATGTGTCCCGGGCGGCCGCGCATGCCCTCGAGCAGCCGGGTGGCTTCGCGGGTGACGATTTCCGGGGAGGTGTTGAGCAGGACGGGGTCGAGGTTGCCCTGGACGGCGACGTGGGCTGGAAGCACCGCGGCGGCGGCCGCGAGATCGATGGTCCAGTCCAGCCCCAGCACCGACGCGCCGGTGGTCGTGAGCGGGCCGAGGGAGGGGGCGGCGCCGCGGGCAAAGACGATGACCGGCGCCCGATCGCCGATGGCCGAGTCGATGGCGCGGATCCAGGCCAGCGAGGCCGCTTCGTAGTCGACGCCCGGGATGATCCCGGCCCATGAGTCGAAGATCTGCACGGCGTCGGCGCCGGCCTCGATCTGCGCGAGCAGGTGCTGGATGGTCGCTTCGGTGAGGCGCTCCATGAGCGCGTCGAACGCGGGCCGGTCGGCATGGAAGAGGGCCTTGGCCCGGGCAAAATCATCCGAACTGCCGCCGTCGATCATGTAGCAGGCGAGCGTCCACGGTGAACCGGCAAACCCGAGCAGGGCTTTGCGGTCGCCGATCTCGCCGCGGATCTGGCGCAGGGCCGCGGGGACGTAGGCGAGATGTTCGCGCACCGCCGAGGCGGGCCGGAGGGCGGCGATGTCCTGCGGCGTTTCCAGACGCCGCTCCATGGCGATGCCGCCCCCGTCGCGAAAATGATAGGGCAGCCCGAGCGCTTCCGGGACGACGAGGATGTCGGAGAAGAGAATCGCGGCATCGAGATCGAAGCGCCGGAGCGGCTGCAGCGTGACCTCCGTGGCCAGGTCGGGCGTGCGCACCATTTCCACGAAGGTGTGCTTTTCCTTGAGTGCCCGGTATTCCGGGAGGTAGCGGCCGGCCTGGCGCATGACCCAGACGGGCGGACGGTCGAGCGGTCGGCAGCCGCAGGCGGCGAGGAAACGCTCGCGCGAACTGATGGCGGCGCGGGGGGAATCGGAACTGGCGGATGGCGGATTCAAGCCTGCCATGTTCCGGAACGGGCGCGCGCGGCTCAAGGCTTATCGTGGCCGGAGGACACCGGGTGGCACCGGGCACGGCCTGCGGCGGAGCGGGGGTCAATAATCGTAGAGGTTCGGATCGCGGGTGGCGTTGGCGATGCCGCCCATGCCGCCGCCGAAGCCGCCCATGCCGTCGTCGTCGCCGTCTTCGCCGGGTTCGCCGAGGACCTCGCCCATCTGCTCTTCGATTTTCTCCGGATCCTGGCCTTCCTCGAGCTTGCGGACGACCTCCTCCATCTCCCCGTCGAGTTTCTCGCCGGTGAGCTCGGCCATGCGGCGCATCATGCGGCCCATGGCTTTCGGGTCGTTTTCGTCGACGGATTCCATCTCCCGCTCCAACTCGGAGAAGGCGGCCTCGAGCCGGGCGTCTTCGGCCGGGTCGGTGCCCGGATCACCACTTTCGGCGTCGGTGGACGGAGTGGCATCGTCGTCTGCCGACTTTTTCGTGGCGCCGCCGATCGAGAATGCGGACACCATCTTGATCATCCGGTAGTTCGGGTTGTCCGGGCACTTCGGGATCGTTTTTCCCTGCTCGAGGGTTTTCGCGAAGAACTGGTAGATCTTGTTGTTGTCCGGGCAGTAATACTCGTAGATCGGCATGGGCAGGTCTCCTCAATCCGTCATCTGAATACCGCGTGAAGGATTGCCGTCGTCGTCGCGCTGGCAAGTCAATGTGCGCGCCGGCGGCGGGTGGCGGTGGCCCGGGAAATGGCGCGTCCCGGGGCGCAGAGGCGGCCGGATGGTCAGCCCCGCTCGCTGTCGGGAGAATCGCGCAGGGCCCAGAGTTGTCGGGCACGGCGGATGATGCGGTCGAGCGTGCGCGGGGTGACGGCCTGCTTGGGGTCATCGCCGATTCCGCGGCTGGGGTCGATGTGGGCCTCGATGCACAGGCCGTCGGCACCGTAGACGATGGCGGCCAGGGAACAGGCCTCGACGTAGGTGGATTTGCCGACGGCGTGAGACGGATCGACGATGACCGGAGCCCAGGTGCGCTCCTTGAGCAGCGGCGTGATCGATTCGTCGGGATGATTGCGGTAGCCTTCCAGGCCCGGGGTGGTGCCGCGCGGACAGAGCATCACGTTGGGGTTGCCGAAGTGCACGATGTATTCGGCGGCGCAGATGAACTCGTCGATCGGCCCCATGTGACGGCCCCGCTTGAGCAGCACGACCGTGTCGCGGCCATGAATGGCGGCGCCGACCTGGCGCAACAGCGAGTAGTTCAGGGCGTTGCGCGTGCCGATCTGGATCATGGGCACCCCCGCGTCGAGGGCGAGGCGCAGCTGTTCCTCGTCCATGACCTCGGTGTTGACGGGCAGGCCGGTCTGTCGGGACGCCTCGAGGAGGATTTCGAGCGATTTGTCGTCTCCCTGAAACGAATACGGATTGGTGCGCGGTTTCCAGACGCCGCCCCGCAGCACGTTGGCGCCGGCTTCCTTGATGGCGTGGGCGGATTCGATGAACAGGGAGGGGTTTTTCGGGTCGACCGTGCAGGGACGGGCGATGACGAGCAGCTCCTTGCGCACTTCCACGCCGCCGATGCGGATGACGTGGTTGGCGAGGTCGGAGCGGACGTCCATGAGCTTGTAGGGCGACTGGAGCGTGTCGATGCGATCGATGTAGGGAAGACCCTCGATGCGGGCCTGCATCGTCTCGCTGCGTTCGTCGCCGACGATGGCGTAGACGCTGCGCGTCGCGCCGATGATGGGCTGAATGCGGCAGCCGAACTCTTCGACGATGCGGACGACTTCTTCGAGCTGTTCGGGGGTGAGGCTGGTCCCTTTGGGGATGATCATGGCGTTTGCGGGAGGAAAAAATGTCGCTGGTTAACGAAGCGGCAACCGACGGGCCAGAAGAAATGCGGCACGAGTCGGCGGCGTGGCGCCCCGGCGGTGCGGCCGGCGCGGGGATGCCGGGTGCCCGGGCGCGGCTTCAGAGCTGCCGCAGTTCGTGCAATTCGGGCTCGAGTGCCGCGAACTCCTCGGGCGGCGCGGCGACGTAGCGGGTCGGCTGCATGTGCACATCGAAGGCTTTCAGGGGAAAGGGCGAGCCGTCCAGAAACTCGACGCGAACGCCGGTGGTCTGACAGAAGGCCCAGGCGGCGACGATGTCCCATGCCTTGACCGTGAGGTCGACGGCGGCGTCGATTTTGCCGAAGGCCACGTAGGCGAGATGGAGGGAGCCCGCCCCCCAGGCGCGGAGCTTGTAGCCGGAAATCAGCCTGGAAACGACTGGCAGGTAGCGCTCGCCGATGGGCGCGTGCAGCGCGAGGATCTTCTCCGCTCCCCGCGGATGTTCTTCGCGTTCGATCGGCTGGCCGTCGCGAAACAGGCCGATGGCCGGTCCACCGTGGAAGAGGGCGCGAAGGCCGAAGTCGTAGAGGAATCCGCACACCGGCACGCCGCGGTCGAGCAGGGCGAGCGAGATGGAGCAGAAGGGGATGCCGATGGCGAAGTTGTTGGTGCCGTCGATCGGGTCGAGCATCCAGGCGAAGCGGGCGGTCACCGGAGTCGGCGGCGCTTCCGGGTCGGACTCTTCGCTGAAGAACTGGTCTTCCGGGAACCGTTTGCGCAGGGCCGCGAAGATGGCCTCGGAGACGGCGAGATCGGCCGGGGTCACGCGGGTGCCATCGTGTTTCCAGAGCGTTTCGGCCCGGCCGAAGTGCTGGTGAAAGTAGTCGACCTGCTCGCGGATGGCGAGCAGGGCGGCGGTCATGCGGCGCATGGCGGCGTCATCCATCCCGCCAGTGAAAGCAACGGCACCGGGAAAAGGGAAAGAGAAAGTGACCGGCGCCGGCGGCGAGACGCGGCCCCGGGCCCGTCCCGGAGAGCGGCCGTCAGCCGCCTGCCTCCGGCAACCCGAAGGGAGTGAGGTCAAACTCGGCCACGCCGGGCGAAGCCGCGTTGGCCGAGGCCAGGGGCAGGGCGAAGGCGACGGCCTTTTCCAGCGGCCATCCACGCACTTCGATCCCGTAGAGGCAGCCGGCCATGAAGACGTCACCGCTGCCGGTCGGGGAGACTTCTTCGACGCTTTCCGGCCGGATGCTGAAGGGGGCGGCGTGTCGGGAGGCGCACCAGACGGGATTGGGGCCGTCGGTGATGATCCATGCCGCGGGGCGGTCCCGGGCGAGGCGCGCCGTCAGGATTTCGGGCATGCGGGCCTCGGTGAGGGCCTCGGGGGATTCGCCGACGAGACCGGCCAGTTCGGCACGGTTGATCTTCACGAGGGTGGCGGGCAGACGGCCGAACCACGCCAGCGGAGGGCCGTAGGTGTCGACGTAGAGACGACGGCCCGCCTCGACATGGCTTTCGATCGCCGCGCGCAGGGGATCCCAGCGGGAATCGGTCCACGCCGGGATGCTGCCGGACACCGTGAGCACGGCCTCCGCCGGAAGGGCGCGGATAGAGTCGGCGCAGGCGGCGATGGCTTCGGCGGCGATTTCGTTTTCCGCCCCGAGAAACGTTGTCTCCGCCCGGCCGGGGGCGCGGACGACCGCGCCGGTGCGCGTCTCCGCCGGGGTGCGGAATGCCCGGAAGGGTATGGCGTGTTCGCGCAACCACGCCTCACAGCGCACGCCGGTGGCGCCTCCGGAAAACAGCAGGGCCTCGGAGGCGGCGCCCATGCGGGTGAGCATGCGGGTGACGTTGATGCCCTTGCCGCCGACTTGAAAGGACTCGGCCTTCGCGCGCTGCGTGGCCCCTTCGCGCCAGGTGTCGAATGTGTAGGTGGTCTCGGCGAGAAGATTGGCGGTGAGCGTGACGATGATCATGGCCGGGGCGGGTTTTCCTTTTCGGGGGATGGCGAGGCCGGCGACCGATGAGCCCGGGCCGGTCGACGGGCAGGCAGGTCGTTGCCGCGGCGCGTGAAGACGTAGTTGACGAGGAACGTCAGGCCCAGCAGGGCGAAGAGCTGGCGGGACGATCGCATGGCGCCGACCACCCGGGTGACCGAGGCCGACCGGGGTTCGGCGACCTTCAGCAGCACCAGCCCCGAGAGTGGCACGATGGCGTGGTGGATGATCGCCATGCCGTGGTAGACGTCGAGCTTGGCGTAGCCGGCGGTCATGGCCGTCTCCAGCAGATAGCCGCCGAGGATCGGCGCGAGCGCGCCGGTGAGCGAGGTGACGGCGAGATTGACGCTGATCGAGGCGGTCTTCGCCTCCGGCGGGACCAGTTTGAGCAGGAAATTGAACTGCCCGAGAATGAAGCCTGCGGAAAAGGTTCCGCCCGAGGCGTAGAGCAGCTTGAGAATCCAGGTGTTTTCCGGGGTCAGCAGCGCCCAGGCGAACCCGGGCAGCATCCACAGCGCGAGGGCCACGATCATGGTCGGCCGGTTGCCGTGGGTATCCAGAAATTGCCCCCAGGCGGGCATCGCGATGGCGCCGGTGACGCTGGAGATGACGATGAGCATGCTCACCTCGGAGACGGGCATCTGCAGGCCATCGTAGAGAAAGACCATGAAGAACGGGCCGAATGTGCCGTTGGCCAGGCCGAACACCGCCCCGAAAGCAAAATACCACAGCAGCGGACGACGTTGCAGCATGACGCGCATCTGACTGCGAATGTCGTGCCCCCCCTCGCGCTCGGGCCGTTCCGAAGTTCGAAGGATGCGGTGCTGCAGGAAGATGGACACCGCCCGCAGGGCAACGGCCACGAGAATGAGGATCTGCATGCCGAGCACGCGGTTGTCGCCGTCGATTCGGGTGAGCACTTCGCCGGCGGTGAGAAGAAACACGACCGTCGAGAGCTGCAGGAGGCGGTTGCGCCGGCCAAAGTATTTGCCGCGGATGCGCTCCGGCACCCACTCCTGGATCCACGACGTCCAGGAGACGCCGACGATGGACTGAAACAGCGCGGAGAGCGCGAAGAGCAGGAAGAACAGCCGCCCGGCGGCCTCCATGTCGTCGGTCGGCACATACGGCAGCGCCAGCCCGAGCGTGACCCAGGAAGTCAGGTGCAGCCACGAGAAGAACAGGGTGATCGCCTTCTGTGACCAGCGGCGCGTGAGCAGCGGGGTGAGCAACAGCTGGATGACATTGCTCCATGCCGGCAGCGAGGCGATGGCGCCGAACATCGTCTCGTTCAGCGGAAAGGTCTTCGTCAGGAGCATGGCGACGATGAAGTTGCCGGGCAGGGTCATGTAGACCAGCGGCATGGCGACGAGCCCTTCGGTCGTGCAGAGCGAGAGATTGCGGCGCAGCTGGCTTGACGGGCGGCGCTTGCGTTTGTCCGGGGTTTCCTCGTGCGAAGGCATGAATCAGCGGCGATGCTCAAAGGGGGCGGGGAAAGATCAATTTGATTTGCGAAGCGGCCATGAGATTCGCGAGCTTGCCGGGCCGATGGCTCAGGTGCTCTCAGTTTCCCCGGTTGTGCGTCGCCGGGATACCGTGGCGATCGCGCGCAGGCTGCTCGGCTGTTGGCTGGTGGTGAAGGTCGACGGCGCATGGCGGGCGCATCGCATCAGCGAGGTCGAGGCTTACGACGGGCCCGAGGATCGGGCCTGCCACGCCAGCCGCGGGCGGACCCGGCGCACCGAGGTGATGTTTGCCCCGGGCGGCGTCTGGTATGTCTACCTGATCTACGGGATGCACGAAATGCTCAACCTCGTGACCGGCCCGGCCGACTACCCGGCGGCCGTGCTCATCCGCGGGGTGGACGGGATTTCCGGCCCGGGCCGACTGACGCGGGCCCTGGGGATCGACCGGCGTTTCAACGGCCGGCCCGCGACGCGCGAGACAGGTCTTTTCATCGAGGACGACGGGTTCGTCGTGCCGGAGGGCGAAGTCCGGGTGACGCCGCGCATCGGTGTGGACTACGCGGGCCCGGAATGGGCGGGCAAACCCTGGCGGTTTGTCTGGGAGCCCGGCGACACCGGATGACGGCAACGAGCGGAACCGGCCGGGCGGCAGGCGGAGCGGGTTGACGGAACAACCCGCTCGACTCGAGGATCCCATCTCCAGACGATCCAGCGAAAACGCCACCGTGAAGCACTTACTCTCCCTTCGTTTCCTTTCCAGCACACTGCTTGTCTTCGCCCTCGCTCTCGGCGAGCTGTCTGCGGCCGATGCGCCTGCGTCCCAGCCGGCGGACGCTTCGAAGCGGCTCACGCGGGAGGATGTCGAGATCGGCCGGCTTGCCGAATTTCTCCGTCCCGGCGAAGAGGTCGCGCTCACCCTGAGCTGGGGCATCATCACCGCCGGGCAGACCCGCCTGATCACCACGCTGTTTCAGTCGGAGGACGGAACGCGGTTTCGCGTGCGCGTCATTTCGGAGTCGCGGGGCATCGTCGATGCCTTGTATCCGATCCGCAATGATTCCGAGTCGATCATCGATCCGGCCACGGGCCGCCCGCTCGAGATCCATATCTCCGGCCGCAACGGCAAGGATAAGACGAGCGCGACGACGGTCTATGACTACGAGGCTGGCAAGGTGATCCACACGGACCACATTCGCCCGCATCGCAGCGGCACAGCCCAGCTCCCGGACGAGCCGGTGTTCGACGTCATGGTGACGATGATGCGCGTGCGCGAGTGGGGCTTGAAGCCCGGCGATGTGCGCACGGTCAAGGCGTCCTTCGAAGACGACATCTACGAACTGCAGATCCGTGCCCTGACGGAGGAAAAAGTGCGCACCCGGGCCGGGACGTTCAATGCCGTGAAGGTGGAGGTAACGCAGCTCGGTGAGCTGAAGGGGTTTTTCGAGAACGGGGGGAAGATGTGGTATTGGATCTCGACGGGGCCGAATCCACAGATCGTGCGCATGGACATGAAGATGCCGGTGGGCACGATCCGGGGCGTGCTCGAATACGTGCGCAAGGTCGATGATCCCACCGTTTCCGGTGAGGGAACGGCCGCGCACTGAAGCGGCAGAGGCGCCGGCTCAGGGCGTGTCGCCGACCAGGGGAAGCTCGAGCTGGTTTTCGCGTCCGAGCGCCCAGGCTTCGATGCCGCGGCGGCGCAGTGTCTGGGCAAACTCAACGGCGAAGCCGTGCACCGTGTAGACGCGCCGGGGCTGCACGCGCTCGACGAACCGGATCAGATCGGGGAAGTCCGCGTGGTCCGAGAGCGGAAAGACGGCGTCGCATCGGTAGCGGTAGATCGCGCCGCGGTCGAGCGCCCAGCCGCTGACGGCGGCGGTGCGGGCAGCCCGGATCCGGCGCATCCATGGAGAGCGGGGCGATTGCTGCGGGGCGATGACCACGTGGCCCGAAACGGTTCCGTGGTCAAACTTTCGATACGGCGGAAAGCTGATGCCGAGCGATTCGTAGACGCGGGCGATGCGCCAGGCCTTTTCATGGAGCATCACCGGCAGCCCGGTGCCGCGCAGGCCGGCGAGCAGCTCCTGGGCGCGTCCCAGGCTGTAGCCGAAGAGGACGGGCACTGCGCCCTCGTCGATGGCGCGCCGGCAGAAATCGACAATCCGCGCCATCACCTCCTCGGCCGGCGGAAATGCGTATTCGGGGCGTCCATAGGTCGTCTCCATGATGAGCGTGTCGGCCCGGGGCGTTTCACAGGTTTCGGCGGCGAGTCCGGGGCGGAGCTTGAAGTCGCCGGTGTAGAGCAGCGAGCCGTGGGCGTTTTCCACGCGGATCTGGGCGGAGCCGAGCACGTGGCCCGCCGGGTGGAGGGTGCAGACGGTCTCACTGTCGAGCGGATGCGGCCGGCCGAAGGGCACGGTGATCATTTCCCGTTTTACCGACATGCGCGCCGCCATCAGCGCGGCGGTGCCCGGCGAACACAGCACCGTGCGGTGACGGCCGAGGTGATCAAAGTGGGCGTGTGAGACGAAGGCGCGCTCGACGGCCTTGTGCGCGTCGAGATGCCACCCGATCTGAGGCAGGTGGATCCCGTGGCTGGCTTCGACTTTCCACGCCATGGGCCAAGAGAAGGGACGGGCGTGGGAGGGGGCAAGGGAGGAGCGGGCCGGGGCTGGCGAGTTCGGACGCTGCTGTCCGGGGCGGGGAGAAGAGACGCCGACGGGCGCCGCCGGCGGCGCGTTTCGCGGCCGGCGCGAGGCGCTCTCAGACCACCTGCCGGATGTACTTTCTCTTGGCCAGGCGCCAGACCACGACGAAGAAGGCCGTGAGCGGGATGGCGAGGATCATGCCGAGAATGCCATTGAGCGCCGTCCCCCAGAAAAAGATCGCGATGATGATGGTCACCGGATGCAGCCCGGTCTGTTTGCCCATGATGCGCGGCGTGAGTACATAGCCTTCGATGATCTGCACGAGGATGAAGACGCCCAGACAGAGCGCGACCGTGGCGAGGCCGCCGTCGGTCTGCAGGTAGGCCGTGGGAAGGACCGTGCCGAGCCCGAGTATTGTGCCGAGGTAGGGCACGATATTGAGCAGCCCCACGGCGAGGCCGAACACGACGCCGAACTGGAGCCCGGCAAGCGTGAAGCCAATCGCCAGCAGCACGCCCATGATCAGCCCGATGAGAAGCTGGCCGCGGAAGAAGGCGACGATGATGCCGATGAACTCCCGGGCGAGAAAGACGACATCCTCGCGCGTGCTGTCGCGCAGGAAGGGGAGAAAATCTCCGAGATTGCGCGTGGGATCTTCGTCGGATTGCAGGAAGAAGAAAAGGTAGACCGGAACCATGGCGAGGTTGGTGACGAATCCCGCCACCCCCAGCACGGTCGACGGCGCGGCCTTGAGTCCGGCGAGGGCGCCGAGGGCGGCGCTTCTGGCGTGCTCGACCCCCGTCTCGATGAGGGAGCGGAGCGTTTCATTCGCCATCGCGCGGTTGTAGAGGTCGACCCACGCGGGATAGGCCTTTTCGATCTCCGCACCGGCCCGCTGCCAGAGACCTGGAATCGCCTGCACGAGGTCCCCGATCTGTCGGAAAATCTCCGGGAGCACGAGGAGGAGCCCGGCGAGAAAGGCGACGGCCACCAGCAGATAGAGCAGGATGACGCTGGTGATGCGCGAGAGCTTGAGGCGGCGTTCGAGCACGCCGATCACCGGACGCAGCATCAGCGCGAGAATGCCGGCCACGGCCAGCGGCCAGATGACATGGGCGAAGGTCCCGGTGAGCCGCGCGAGTATGATAAAGCAGAATACCAGGAGCGCGACCGTTGCCATGAAGGCGAACAACCCGAGGGAAAAACCGATCAGTCGACGTTGGTTGGGCGAGAAGAACGGAGAGTCGGCTTCGGCCATGATGGCGGGCAGCGTGCCGCAGGGGCACTCGATCGGCGAGCCGAAAAAAGGCGGCGACCGGCTTCGGCCTTCCGGGACGCGTTCTTGCGGGGGTAGGGGGCGATTCCCGCCACCGGGAGCGCCCTTGCTGTTCCCGCCGCCGTCAGCGAAACTCGCGGTAGACGCGGGCGAAGGTCTCGACGGCGAAGGCGAGATCCTCGCGTGTGTGCGCCGCGGATACCTGCGTGCGGATGCGCGCCGTCCCCTCCGGAACGATCGGGTAGAAGAAACCGACGACATAGACTCCCTCCTCGAGCATGCGCGCGGCCATGCGCTGGGCGAGCACGGCATCGCCAAGCATGATCGGGACGATCGGATGGGAGCCGTCTTTGACCGGGAGTCCGGCGGCCTTCAATGCGTCGCGATACCAGCGCGTGTTGGCCTTGAGGCGGTCGCGCAGCTCCGTCGAAGTTTCCAGCAGCTCGAGGACACGGATCGAAGCGGCGACGATGGGCGGCGCCACGGTGTTGGAGAAAAGGTAGGGGCGCGAACGCTGGCGAAGCAGTTCGATGATCTCCCGTCGTCCGGATGTGTATCCACCGCTGGCACCGCCGAGGGCCTTTCCGAGCGTGCCGGTGATGATGTCGATGCGGCCCTGCACGCCGCAATATTCCGGGGTGCCGCGGCCGGTGGCGCCGAGAAAGCCGGCGGCGTGACAGTCGTCGATCATGACGAGCGCGTCATGGCGCTCGGCGAGATCGCAGATCGCGCGAAGGTTGGCGATGGTGCCGTCCATGGAGAAGACGCCATCGGTGGCGATGAGGCGGTGCCGCGCGTCGGCGGCTTCGCGCAGCCGGGCTTCGAGGTCGGCCATGTCGTTGTGCCGGTAGCGATAGCGCCGGGCCTTGCAGAGGCGGATGCCGTCGATGATCGAGGCGTGGTTGAGGGCGTCCGAGATGACCGCGTCTTCCGGGCCGAGAAGAGTTTCGAAGAGCCCGCCGTTGGCTTCGAAGCAGGAGGGATAGAGGATCGTATCCTCGGTGCCGAGAAAGGCGGAGAGTTTTTCCTCGAGCTGCCGGTGGAGCGTCTGGGTGCCGCAGATGAAGCGCACGGAGGCGAGCCCGTAGCCCCAGCGGTCGAGGGCCGTGCGTCCGGCCGCGATCACTTCCGGATGATTGGCCAGGCCGAGGTAGTTGTTGGCGCAGAGGTTGAGCACTTCGCGGCCGCCCTGGAGCCGGACGCGGGCGGATTGCGGGGAGTCGATGAGCCGCTCCGTCTTGTAGAGTCCCTGGTTGCGGATCTCCTGGAGGGTAGCGGCGATCCAGTCGCGGAATTGCGGGGTCATGCCCCCAGCGTGTGGAGGGCGCGCTGCGGCGCAACCGGGAAGGGCCTTGCGTGTGGCGGGTGAGGTCTTTTCGGAGTGCGCCCGAAAACGTGTGAAGCCGTTCGCCCGGGCTCTTTCCGATCGGCCGGGCCCGACGGCCCGAGGCGTGCCGGGCGGCGGTGTTTGGTGGTTCGCCGCACCACTTCGCGCAAACGGTCGCTGAAGTGGGAGTTTGACGTTTCCCGGCCCGCATAGCATCAACCAGCGGTTTCATGGCATCCGAAGTCGCCAGAGCACCCGAATCCGATCCGGTGAAGCAGTTCTCCGTCTTCGCCGAGAACAAGGTCGGCCGCCTCAAGGAGTTCGTCGATCTGCTCGCGAGCCACCATATCCACGTGCTGGGGCTGACCACCAAGGAAAACACCGACAGTGCGATCCTGCGCGTCATTGTCGATGACCCCGACGCGGCGCGCCTGCTCTTTCTCGAGCACGGCTTCCCCTTCACCGAGAGCAATCTGCTCGCTGTCGAGCTGCGCACCGGGGCCGATCTCGGTGAGGTGCTCGGCGCACTCTACAGTGCGGAGATTAACATTCACTACACCTATCCGCTCATCACGCGGCCGAACGGCCTGGCCGTTCTCGCGATGAGTGTAGAGGACCTCGATCTCGCCGCACGAGCCCTGCGGGGCAGCGGCCTGAGCGTGCTCTTCCAGCGCGATCTGTCTCGTTGACCCGCCGCCACGGGGATTTGCCGGCCGGAGTGCTCCGGCGGCCACGGACGCTTTTTTCCAACCACGACCCAAAACAACACCCAACCATGACCAACCCATCATCGGATTCGGCCGGTGCGCCGGCGCAGCCGGTCTCCCCCCCGCATGTCGACCTCGAGGTCAAGGACGCTCAGATCATTTTCAATCGGGTCTGGGCAAAGCTCGAAGATGAGTTTGGACGGGAGAATCTGCGTTTTCCAAAGGAACTGATCCTGCTCGGTGGCGCTCCCGGCGCGGGCAAGGGGACCAACACGCCCTTCATCATGAAGGTGCGCAGCCTCACCTGTGAGCCCATCGTGGTGAGCGCCCTGCTCGACAGCCCGGAGGCGAAACGCATCAAGGATGCCGGCGGCATGGTGGGAGACCGCGAAGTGGTCGAGATCGTCTTTCGCAAGTTGCTGGAGCCCCAATATGCCGATGGCGCGATCCTCGACGGGTTCCCGCGCACACGCGTGCAAGTGGAGTGTCTGAAGCTTCTCTACGATCGAATGATCGAATTGCGGCGCGAATTCTACGACACGCCGCTTCGTCGTTATTTTCGCCAGCCAGTCATCCACATCATGGTGCTTTTTGTGGACGAACGGGAGAGCGTCGCCCGTCAGCTCCGGCGCGGCCGGATCGTCGCCGAGCACAACGAGGAAGTTCGCCGATCCGGGGTCGGGGAGCTGATGGAGGAACGCGCGACGGACCAGAGCGAAGAGGCCGCGCGCCACCGCTACCGGGTCTTCAAGGAAAAGACCTACCACGCCCTGCAGTCGCTTCGGGAGATCTTCCACTTTCACTTCATCAACGCCCAGGGGCCCCTCGAAGAAGTCCAGGAAAACATTATCAAGGAGCTGCAGTACCAGAGTTCTCTGGAGCTGGATCCGCAAACCTTCGACCAGCTGCGCCGGCTGCCCCTGGCCTCGGAAATTATCGTCCACGCACGCCAGGAACTCGTGCGGCGGCTCGACGATTACGAGTTTCAGAAGAGCGAGCTGTTTCACCGGGTCCTGGACTTCATCGAGGCGCGAATCATGCCCATCGTGAAGCGTCACGCGATTTCCGGACGCGCGCAGATCAACTCTGAGGACCCGCTCCTCAACGATCCCGAAGCCCTCGCGATGCTCATCGATATCTTCTCCGAACGCGGCTACCACGCGGTCGTCGACCTGCACCGTATCGAGATTCCCGAACAAGTGGATCTCAAGACCGGCAGGATCTCGTGTCGTATGAAGAAAGTCTTCAGGATCATGGTGTCGTTCCTGGGGTCGGAGATCCGCCGCGGAGCGTAGACAACACCCTGCCGCGAATCAAAAGCGGCCGTAGAGACTCTCGGCGTAGCCGGTGAGTTCGGTGTAGCCGCGGCCGATCCTTGCGCCCGACGCATCGAAGACATC
>RFJS01000595.1 GCA_003694825.1 Verrucomicrobiota bacterium
CAAGCATCGCGTCACCGATGACCGTCCCTTCGGCGGCGGTGCGGGCATGGTCATGAAGCCCGAGCCGGTCTTTGCCGCCGTCGAGCAGCTTCGCGGTCCCCGCTCCAGGGTGATTTATCTGTCGCCTGACGGCACGCCGCTCTCGCCGGCTGTTGGCGAGCGGCTCTCGCGCGAAGAGCATCTCATTCTTCTCAGTGGTCACTACGAAGGGGTCGATCAGCGCATCCGCGACCATCTCGTCCACGAGGAAATCAGTATCGGCGATTATGTGCTCACCAATGGCACGCTGGCGGCGGCGGTGCTCATCGATGTGCTCGCCCGCTTTATTCCCGGCGTGTTGGGCGAGGAAAAGTCGTTGACGCACGAAAGCTTCACTCGCAACTTGCTCGATTTTCCTCAGTACACGCGGCCTGCCGTGTTTCGCGGATGGTCCGTTCCAGAGGTGTTGCTCTCGGGCAACCATGCCGAAATCGAAAAGTGGCGTCTGGAACAGTCCATCGAACGAACCCGCCGGCTGAGACCAGATTTACTAAACCAAGACAATGAATCCAATCGTTGACGAAATCAGCCAGTCCCAGCTCAAGAGCGACCTGCCGCCGTTCAAAGTCGGCGACGGTGTGCGGGTGCACACGAAGGTGCGCGAGGGCGAGAAAGAGCGTATTCAGGTCTTCGCCGGTATCGTGATCGCCCGCAAGGGGCGCGGCATCAACGAGACCTTTACCGTGCGTCGCATCTCCTACGGCGAGGGCGTCGAGCGCGTCTTCCCGGTGCACAGTCCGAACATCGAGAAGATCGAGGTCGACCGCGAGAGCGAGGTCATGCGTGCGCGCATGTATTACCTGCGCGACCGTGTTGGCAAGAAGGCCATGAAGGTGAAGGAAAAGCGGCTGTCGGCCTCGCGTTGAGAGCAGCCGGTCTCACGGTCCACAAAATTTTTCTGTCGCGGGCGGGTCCATGTCGGGCCCGCCCGCCTTATTTTCTTCACTCTGACACTCGGCCGGTTTTGCGTAAATGCCCCGGGCGGAAACGCCGTCCCGCAACCCGAAAAACCCAACCATGTCACTGAATAAAGAAATTCTGGCGAACGCGGCCCGCCAGGCCCGCGGACTGGCGATCGACGCCATTCACGCGTGCAGCTCGGGCCATCTTGGTCTTCCGCTCGGCTGCGCGGAGATCGGCGCGGTGCTCTATGGGCACGCCCTCCGGCACAACCCTGCCGAACCTCGCTGGTTCAATCGCGACCGGTTCATCCTCTCCGGCGGCCACGGCAGCATGTTCCTCTACGCATGGCTGCACCTCTCCGGCTACGACGTGCCGATGGAGCAGATCAAGGCCTTCCGGCAGCTCGGCAGCATCACGCCGGGCCACCCGGAATTCGGCGTGACGCCGGGGGTCGAGAGCACGACCGGCCCGCTGGGGCAGGGCATCGGCAATGCCGTGGGCATGGCCCTTTCGGGCAAGATGGCCGCCGCTGTCTACAACACGCCGGAGCACACGATTTTTGATCATCACGTCGTCGCTCTCGCCGGTGACGGGTGCATCCAGGAGGGAGTCGCCGCCGAGGCCTCCGCG
>RFJS01000596.1 GCA_003694825.1 Verrucomicrobiota bacterium
CTTCGTTGACCATGCTCTTCAAGCTCCACGCCGACTACCAGCCCACGGGTGATCAGCCGCAGGCGATCGAACGGCTCGTCGCGTCGATTCGGGCCGGGAACCGCGACCAGACGCTGCTCGGTGTCACCGGTTCCGGGAAAACCTTCACCATGGCCAACATCATTGCCCGGCTCGACCGGCCGGTGCTGATCATCTCGCACAACAAGACCCTGGCCGCGCAGCTCTACAGCGAGTTTAAAGGGTTTTTCCCGGAGAATGCCGTCGAGTATTTTGTCAGTTACTACGATTACTACCAGCCCGAGGCCTACGTCCCGTCGAGCGACACCTACATCGAGAAGGACTCCTCCATCAACGACGAGATCGACCGGTTGCGCATTTCGGCCACCAGCGCGCTCATCAGCCGCCGCGACGTGATCGTCGTCGCCAGTGTCTCGTGTATCTACGGCCTGGGTTCCCCGGAGGATTTCATGGCCATGATGATCCCGCTCGAGGTCGGCATGACCCTCAATCGCGATGCCTTTCTCGCCCGGCTCGTGGACAATCTCTACGAGCGCAACGATGTCGCCCTGGCCCGCGGCCGCTTCCGCGTGCGCGGCGATGTCGTCGATGTCATGCCGGCCTACCTCGAGACCGGCTTGCGCGTCGAGTTCTGGGGCGATGAAGTGGAGAGCATCGCCGAGTTCGACCCGGTCACCGGCGAAGTGGGGCGGCGCTTCGAGCGCTTCAGCCTGTATCCAGCCAACCAATTCGTCACTCCGCGCGACAAGATGGAACGGGCGATCGCCGCCATCCGCGAGGAGCTGGCCGAGCGCGTGGCGTGGTTCGAGAGCCAGGGCAGGCTGCTCGAGGCGCAGCGGATCGCCATGCGCACCAATTATGATCTCGAGATGCTGCAGGAGCTGGGATTCTGCAACGGTATCGAGAACTACTCGCGCCACCTTTCGGGAAGAAAACCCGGCGAGCGTCCCTTCTGCCTGCTCGATTTCTTCCCGAAGGATTTTCTGCTCATGATCGACGAGAGCCACGTCACCGTCCCGCAGATCGGCGCCATGTATGCCGGCGACCGTTCCCGCAAGGAGACGCTCGTCAACTTCGGCTTCAGGCTCCCCTCGGCCCTCGACAATCGTCCCCTGAATTTTCAGGAGTTTCGCGAGGTCACCGGACAGACGCTCTTTGTCTCGGCCACGCCGGGACCGTTTGAGCTGGAGCACTCGGCCGTCGTCGCCGAACAGATCATCCGGCCCACCGGCCTGCTCGACCCGGAAATCACGATCCGCCCGACGAAAGGGCAGGTCGAAGACCTGATCGGAGAGATCCGCAAAGCGGTGGAGGCGGGCGAACGCGTCCTCGTCACCACGCTGACGAAACGGCTTTCCGAGGACCTCACAGAGTATCTTCGCGAAGCCGGCATCCGCGTCGAGTATCTGCACTCCGACATCGACGCGATCGAACGCGTGGAGATCCTGCGCCGCCTGCGCCAGGGTGAGTTCGATGTCCTGATCGGCATCAATCTTCTCCGCGAAGGGCTCGACCTCCCCGAGGTCGCGCTCGTCGCCGTGCTCGACGCCGACAAGGAGGGTTTTCTACGCAGTCACACCAGCCTGATCCAGACGGCCGGCCGCGCCGCCCGCCACGAAAGGGGCAGGGTGCTCTTCTACGCGGACGTCATGACCGACTCGATCCGCAAGACCGTCGAGGTGACCAATTACCGCCGCGAGAAGCAGATCGCCTACAACAAGGAACACGGCATCACCCCGCGCAGCGTGAAACGCGGCATCCAGGCCAGCCTGCACGAGCCCGAGAAACTCAAAAAGGAGGCGGCCATCATTGCCGAGCCGGGCACCGATGACGAAGACGTCGCCAGCGTCATCGCCGAGCTGGAGCAGGAGATGCAGGAAGCCGCCGAAGCCCTCGAGTTCGAGCGCGCCGCCCTGCTGCGCGACCAGATCCACGCGCTGCGTACCGGCGAACACAAGACAGCCGCCACGAAGCCGAGAGGCTACGCCCGCGCCGGCAGACGCGGCCGGGCAAAGAAGGGGCGCCGTTGAATAGCGGCGGTGTTCCTGGTCGGAAGCGATTGATGGCTTGATCTTTGGGTGGCGGGGAAGGGGCAGGCAGGCTGCCTGCCCCCACCTGCGGTGAGGCACTGGAGAGAGGGCAGGCAGGCTGCCCGCCCCCACCTGCGGTGAGGCACTGGAGAGAGGGCAGGCAGGCTGCCTGCCCCCACAGCGGTGGGGGCAATAGGTGGGAGCAGGCAGCCTGCCTGCTCATTCCGGACGCGGTTTTGTGACGGTTCGGTTGCGTTGTGTGGCAATTGGGCGTCGGCCGGGTAACCGTTTGGTGAAGACGAGGGATGCTTTTGACGAAGCGCGACCGGAGACCTGAGAGGGGAGCTTTCCTGCCGCATGCAGGATCTCACCCAACGGCCAACCCGATTTGCATCCACTCATGCCAGAAGATCAACGCTCTCCGAGAGGAAATATCCTTCCTTTGTC
>RFJS01000141.1 GCA_003694825.1 Verrucomicrobiota bacterium
AGCGCGGGCGGCTCCGACCGCCTCGGCCGTGCGGGTGAGCCAGTGGCTCGCAACACAACCGTTGCACAAGAGAGTCCAACGAATGCACAAACTTTCCGGTGGAAGTTTTCCTCACGGTTCGTCTACCTTGGGCGGAATCTTTCTAATCATGACCACCACCATTGTAGACATCAGGGCCCGCGAGATTCTCGATTCGCGCGGCAATCCGACCATCGAGTGCGACGTCGAGCTCGCCAACGGCGTCGTTGGGCGCGCCGCGGTTCCCTCGGGAGCCAGCACCGGCGTCAACGAAGCCCTCGAGCTTCGCGACGGCTCCGTCCCGGCCAAGAGCCTGCCGAAAGGCGTCAACGGCAAGAAGCGCTACCTCGGCAAGGGCGTGCTCAAGGCCGTGGAGAACGTCCACAAGATCATCGCGCCCGAACTCGAGGGCATGGACGCCTGCGACCAGGTGCTGATCGACCGCACCATGCTCGAGCTCGACGGCACCAAGACCAAGAGCAAGCTCGGCGCCAACGCCATCCTCGGCGTCTCCCTCGCCACCGCCCACGCGGCCGCCGAAGCCTGCGGTCTGCCCCTCTACAAGTATCTCGGCGGCCCGAATGCCAAGGTCCTGCCGGTGCCGATGATGAACATCATGAACGGCGGCGCCCACTCGGATGCTCCGATCGACTTCCAGGAGTTCATGATCATGCCCAAGGGGGCCGACAGCTTCCGCGAGGCGCTGCGCATGGGCACCGAGGTTTTCCACGCCCTCAAGGCCGTCCTCAAACAGAAGGGGCTGTCCACCGCCGTCGGCGACGAGGGTGGCTTCGCTCCGAAGCTCGAGTCCACCACCGCCGCGCTCGACGCCATCGCCCTCGCGGTGAAGAACGCCGGCTACAAGCTCGGCAAGGACATCTTCCTCGCTCTCGATGTCGCCTCCTCCGAGTTCTACAACGCCAGGAGCAAGAAGTACATCTTCAAGAAGTCTGACGGCCGCAAGCTCTCCGGCGACGAGATGGTCGAGTTCTATCGTGAACTCTGCAGCAAGTATCCGATCATCTCGATCGAGGACGGCTGCGCCGAAAACGATTGGGCGACCTGGAAGAAGCTCACCGACGCCATCGGCGACACCGTGCAGCTCGTCGGCGACGACCTCTTCGTCACCAACACTGATTTCCTCGCCAAGGGCATCGAAGAGGGCGTGGCCAACTCGATCCTCGTGAAGGTCAACCAGATCGGCTCCCTTACCGAGACGCTCGATGCCGTCGAAATGGCCAAGGAAGCCGCCTACACCGCCGTCATCTCGCACCGTTCGGGCGAGACCGAGGACACGACGATCGCCGACATCGCCGTGGCGACAAATGCCGGCCAGATCAAGACCGGCTCGCTCTGCCGCACCGATCGCGTCTGCAAATACAACCAGCTCCTCCGCATCGAGGAAGAGCTGGGCAGCACCGCGATCTACGGCGGCAAGCTCTGATCTACTCAGAGCCGTCAGGCGCCGCGCAATCTGTCTCCAGTTTTTCATGCCACAGCCCCGCGCCGAACAGCGTGGGGCTGTTTTTTTTCGCCTGCCGAAAACGCTGCCCGGACGACGGGCGCCCATCGAACAATTGCGGACGATACGGGACGATCACGAGACATCCCGGCGCCCCGGCAAACGGCGCGGACCCTCCCTCCATCCGCGCGACCTGTCGGCCCGGGGAAACCGCTGTTGTGAAACTCCCCGCCCGCGGCCGGCATCCCGCCGCAACGCGCCCCGCAACGTCTCAACGCATGCCCGTCAGAGTCCGGCGAAGAGGATGTCGATAACGTCCTTCCCTTTCGATCCGAGGACGGGGCGTCCGCGGCGCATGGAAACCACCTCCTGGCACGGATAGCGTTCGA
>RFJS01000142.1 GCA_003694825.1 Verrucomicrobiota bacterium
CGGCGCGTTCACCGGCGTGGGCTGCGGAGTCACCTCATAACGGATCGGATCAAAGGACCCGATGATATCGTTGGAAAGATCACGCCGCGAGAACGCTTCCTCGATATAGGCACGCCAGTTGATATCGATCGTCTTGAGCGTGTAGCTGCGACCGTTGACCACGATATCTCCGTTCGGATCCGGAACGTGCACGGTATAGGTCTGCTTGTTGTCGAGCTGGTCGTATTCGAGCCACCAGTAGTTCAGGCGGTTGAAGGGCTGCAGCGAACCGGCCGTGTGGTTCTCGATATCGAACAGACCTTCGAGACGGAAGAGTTCGTTGGTCACCGGATCGCGGATAAACCATGCCTTGCTCCGACCCGGCTCGTCGACTCCGGAAGACACAAGATTCGTGCCCTGGAGCGCCTTGAGGTCATCGGGAATAAAGGCCTCCGCGACACTGTAGTTGATCAACAGACCGTTGATCGGATTCGGATTGAACTCCGTGGTGCCATTCGGGGTGAATCCGGGCGGGTAGCTCGTCGAATCAGCCCACTTCGAGGGAGCCGGAGCCTGCTCGAAGCTGTAGATGGCATTATCGCGCTTGATCTCGTAGAAGGCGAGGGTTCCCGAGAACTTGCCGTCCCAGGCCGACCACTTGATACCGGCTTCGATGGCACGCGTGTTTTCCGCCGGGATGGTTTCATTGTTGCCGTCGACCAGCGAGGTGTTCGGCGAGATGCCCTCGGAATAGAGTCCGTAGAGCGTGATTGCCTTCGACGCTTCGTAATTGATCGCGAACGTCTTCGAAACCTTGTCGATATCCTCGGCGAAGCTCTTCACCGGCTCGGTCTCGTCATAGACGATGCTGTAGGGATTATCGACGAAGATGTCATTGTTGACGCCGATAGCCTGATCCTCGGGCGAAATGCGGATCAATTCCTTGGTTTCGGCGTTGTAGCGATCGTAGCGCAGGCCGGCGATCACGCCGATGCGGTCTTCCCAGAACTTGCTCTGAAGGATGGCGTAGGCGCCGTGGAACCAGATGTTCTGGTTGCGATACGCGTCGCCCGGCATGGCCAGGTTTTCGCCGTTGTAGCGGAAGACGCTGAAATCATCCAGCGCCCGGAAATAGAGCGCGTCTCGCTGCCCCGCCTCTTCAGACGGGATGCGGCCGGAGCTGATGTAGGGGTGATTGCGATCGATGTAGGCCCGATTAATCGACTCGGAACCGTCGAGGAAATCGACATCGTCGTTGATGAAGTGATAGCCGGCGAGCAGCGTGTGCTTGGCATCACCACCGATGAACGGCGTCTCGAAGTTGTAGGTGGCCTTCACCCGCCACTGGAAGGAGCGCGACTTCTGCGGCTCGAGAGCCCACCAGTAACGCAGGAGCTTGAGATCGTCTTCACCCTGCACGATCGCCGGATCCCAGTTCGGCACGAACGGTCCGGAGTCCTCGTTTTTCACGCCCCAGAGATACTGGGCGTATTCAACATTCTCGAGGTCGGCGAAACGCACGGGAAGGCCGTTGCGAATATTGAACCGGCCTTCGCGATTGTTCATCACACGAGCGTTGAGCGAAAACTCCTCTTCGTCGGCCTGGGTGATGAAAATACCGGTCGAGAAGGCGAATTTTTCCGAGGGGATGTAGGAGAGGTCGACCAGAAAATCCTCCTCGTCGCGCTGCTGATAGGTATCCGGTCCCGTGAGACGATAGGTATCCGGAAGCGTGCCTCCCTGGAAGAGCCGCTCTTCGATCGTCGGCTCGTTGAAGGACGAGACCAGCCGTCCACGAGGATCCGCCGAGAAGACGATCTTCGAGAGCTTCGGAATATCGCCGTCCTGGGCGAAGTTGTATTGCTCATCCCACTGATTGCGAAAATCCGGGATGCGCGAATTCGAAAGATCGTCATAAACCCATTGCGAACCCGTTCCCTCATAGCGGGAACGCGCCTTCTGAAACTCGACGAAGAGATTCCACTCCTTGTTGTACCAGTAATCGAACTGCAGCGCGCCGTAACGGACCTCCTTGCCCTGGTGATCGCGCCAGTGCCCACGGTCTTCATACGATCCCATCAGGCGATAGTTGAGACGGTGCTTCCCCTCTCCCTGATCCTTGATGATGGGGCCGGTCACATCGACCGTCGCAC
The DNA here is from genome assembly GCA_003694825.1 of Verrucomicrobiota bacterium. Classification (GTDB taxonomy): domain Bacteria; phylum Verrucomicrobiota; class Verrucomicrobiia; order Opitutales; family Opitutaceae; genus J108. The sequence continues at coordinate 2,133 of RFJS01000142.1, forward strand.
GGAAGAGGTCATTGGAGCCAACCGTCACACCGATCGACTGGCGCTGAGCCGAGAGCGGCTTCTTCGGAATGACGTTCACAATGCCGGAAATGACGCCAACACCGTAGAGCAGTGAGTTCGGCCCCTTGACCACCTCCATGCGGTCCATGTTGACCGAATCGAGAATGCCACCGAGGGCGATATTCGTATTTTGCGTAATGACGACGCCACCGTAGCGGAAACCCAGCCTGTTCTGGAACGGCACATTGAAACCGCGAATGCCGATCACGTTTGAGAAGCTGTTGCCGCCGGCACTGGAGGAGGCGGACTTCTCCGCGGACCCACGGCCGCGGTTGGCGTTGCGGCTGTTCCCGCTCGAAGAGGCCTCCAGGTCGGAGGTGAACACACCCGAGGTGTATTGCAGCGCCTCGGAAAAGTCGGTGGCGCCAAGGTCCTTGATGAACTCCGAGGTGACAACCTGGATGGTCATCGGCAGATCCTTGATCGCCGTATTCAGACCGGTGGCCGAGACCGAGTTGCCAGCCCGGTAGCGGTCGTCCTTGGTCGTATCGACTTCGAACACGGAAAGGACGATCAGCTCGTCGTCCTCTTCGCTAGATGCCGAATCCAACGATTGGGCAGAAAGGCCGCCAGCCAGCACACAAGCAGCCGCTGCGGATACAAGTGTCCGCACAGGTAGGCAGAAACGTCGCTTCATGAGATATTTGATCAGGGTAAGGGTTTGTCGGGTAGCGTCGTAATGGGCTATTACATTATAAGTATAAACCAAATCGGCTTGTGCCTTCTACCGGAATTTGCGACAACCACACCCCGGTTTTGCGCAAGCCCCAGAACCACTTCACCCACACCCATGGCCCTATACCAGAAGAAAATCGCGATCGTGCTCGATCCCCTGTCAGCCCGAAGGCTGGTCGAGAGCATGTTTGCCTACCTCAAGCCCGACCGGCTCGTCTGGCTGATCGACGCACACCGCCCGGTCCCGGAAATCATCGAGCAGCTGAAGGTCTGGCGTCCCGACGGCATCGTCGTGCGCGTCAAACCCGACCTTCACCGCGCCCTGATGGAGATGGGCAAGCCCATCGTCATCTCCGGAGGCAACCGAGCCGAGCATCTCGTCAGTAGCGTTGGCTCCGACAACGAGAAAGTCGGAGCCGAGGCGGCCCGTCATCTCATGAGCCTTGGCCTTCGCTCCTTCGGCTTCCTCGGCATGAACGCACCGTTTGCGCCGCAGCGCCAGCGCGGCTTCATCGAGACGCTCCACCAGGCCGGCTTCGAAGCTGTCGAATTCAACGATCCTTCGGTCGGCTGGCACCACTACATGGAAATGCCGCACACGCCACACGCCGGTCTGGCCCGCTGGCTCGCCGACCTGCCGAAGCCGGCGGGGGTGTTCGCCGCGCACGACCCACTGGGCTGGCATTTGGCGCACATGTGCCTGCATTCGCGCATCAGCGTGCCGGAAGAGATCGCCATCGTCGGTGCCAATAATGATGAACTCGTGTGCAAGCTGTCTCGACCACCGCTCAGCAGCATCGCCCTCCCCTGGCAGCGCACCGGCGCGGAAACGGCCCTGGAGATCGATCGCCTGGTCGACGCCATGGAGGCCGGCGACACCGAAGGCATGCAGGGGCGGCTCATTCGCCTGCCTCCCGAGGGGGTTGTGATTCGACAGTCGACGGACATGCTCGCCATCGAAAACCCGATCCTCCGACGCGCCATCGCCTACATCAAGGCCCACGCTTCCGAACCGATCACCGTGAGTGACGTGGTCAATCAGCTCCCGGTCTCGCGGCGCAAACTCGAGATCGACTTCATCCGCCATCTCAACCGCACACCGAAGGAGGAAATCATGCGGGTGCGCATCGAGCGCGCCAAGATCATGCTGGCCGAAACCGACCTGCCGATCTCGATGGTCGCCGAACGCTGCGGCTTCAACTACGCCGACCGCTTCGCCGCCTGCTTTCGCCAGGCCGTCGGCATGTCGCCTCTGGCCTTCCGCAAGAGCATGCGGGCGCGCGATGCCGAACCGGCTCGCCACGCCCCTCAGCTCTCGCCCCATCCGCCGGAAACCATCCCATCTCAAAAGTGACTCCCCCCTCCGCTCCAAACCCACTCGACCTGAGCACTTCCCCGCTCGCCCTCGGCTGCTGGGGATTCGCCGATCCCGACCTCTGGGGAAACACCGGCCGAAGCGACGCCGTCGCGGTGATCCATGCCGCGCTCGACCATGGCATCAACCTGCTGGATACCGCCCCAGGCTACGGAAACGGCCTCTCCGAGGAAATCCTCGGCGAGGCCCTCGACGGACGACGGGGCCAGGTCCTGATCGCGACCAAAGTCCCTGACAGCGCGTTTTCAGCGGATGGCGTTCGCGCCTCGCTCGAGGCGAGCCTGCGCCGGCTCAAAACCGACTGGATCGACCTGCTGCAGATTCACTGGGTCGGCGACGAAGCGCGCTTCGAAGAGGTGATCGCCGCCTTCGAATCAGCTCGCGACGCCGGCCTGGTGCGGGCCTGCGGTGTGTGCAACTTCGGCCCCCGGCACCTCGAGCGGCTGAAGGCGTGCGCCACCGGATGGGTGAGCAACCAGCTGCCCTACAACCTCCTATGGAGGGCGATCGAGTTCGAGATTCAGCAACGATGCGTGGATGAAGGACTCGGCATCCTCGCCTACAGCCCCCTGCAGCAGGGACTGCTCTCCGGCAGATACACCACCGCAGACGACGTCCCGCCCGGACGCGCCCGCTCCCGGCACTTCGCCGGCAGCCGTCCGCTCGCACGCCACGGCGAACCCGGCTGCGAAGCCGAGACATTTCGCGCCATCGGCGAGATTCGCCGCATCGCCGACGAAGCCGGCCATCCGATGCCACACCTCGC
>RFJS01000143.1 GCA_003694825.1 Verrucomicrobiota bacterium
CACGCTTGGCGGCGGGTTTGGCTGGCTTTCGCGCAGCTACGGCCTCACGGCGGACAACCTCGTCTCGGCCGACATCGTCACCGCCGAGGGCAAGCCGGTTCACGCCAGTGCGACGGAAAACGAAGACCTCTTCTGGGCGCTGCGCGGCGGCGGGGGCAACTTCGGCGTTGTCACCATGTTTGAATACCGACTGCACGAAGCCGGACCGAACCTGCTCGCCGGCCTGATCGTCTTTCCGGGCTCCGAAACGCGCTCGATTCTCGGCAAATACCGCGAATTTGCGGCCGGCCTGCCCGACGAGATGACCGTGTGGGTGGTCCTGCGTAAAGCGCCGCCGCTGCCGTTCCTGCCGGAGGACGTGCATGGCACCGACGTCATGGTGCTCGCGTTCTGCTACAACGGCGACCCGGCCGAGGGTGAAAAGCTCATCGACCCGGTCCGCGGCTTCGGCAACGCGCACGGCGAACACCTCGGCGCGATGCCGTTTGTCGCCTGGCAGCAGGCCTTCGACCCGCTCCTCACACCCGGCGAACGCAACTACTGGAAGTCGCACAACTTCACCGAGTTGAGCGACGATCTCTTCGACGTCACCGTGAAATACGCCACCGAGATTCCGGACCCGCAATGCGAGATCTTCATTGCCCAGCTCGGCGGCGCGATCAACCGCGTCGCGCCCGACGCCACCGCCTATGCGCACCGGAACACGCAATTCGTCATAAACGTCCACGGACGTTGGAGCGCCGCCGCCGACGACGATCGGTGCATCGGCTGGGCGCGGGCATTCTTCGATGCCACGGCGGGGTTCGCCAACGGGGGCGTCTACGTCAACTTCATGACCGCCGAAGAATCGGCCCGCGTGCCCAATGCATTCGGTCCGAACTTTGAACGGCTGGCCGCCATCAAGGCCAGGTATGATCCGAACAATCTCTTCAACCAGAATCAGAATATCATGCCTGCCTGATCCCGGACCTGAGAATACACCGCGTGCGCCACGCCATGATGAAACGGCGGGCCGCTCGTCTCTTTATCCTGCCCAGAGGTCGGCCAGGTGCAGGAGGACCTCGGTGGCTTTCCCCATGTCCTGTAAACTCACCCACTCGCGCTGGCTGTGCACTTCGTGCATGCCACAGAAGATGTTCGGCGTCGGCAGGCCGCGGGCGGTGAGGTTGGAACCGTCGGTGCCGCCGCGGATGGCCGAGGATTTTGGTTCGAGCCCGGCCCGGCGGATCGCCTCGCGGGCGAACTCGATCGGCCGCATGTCCTTCTCGAGCCAGTAGCGCATATTGCGATACTGTTCGGTGAAGGTGAGCCGGATCTCGGCGCGGGGAAACTCCGCCTGCAGATCGGCCACGATCCGCCGCACGACCTCCCGTTGGCTCTCGAGGCCATCGAGCTCGAAGTCGCGCAGGATCAAGCGCACGACGGCCTGCTCGGCCGAACCGGACATCTCCAGCGGATGGATGAAGCCCTGGCGGCCGGCCGTCGTCTCGGGCGCGCGATCCATGGGCAGGCGCTCCAGGAAACGGCCGGCGATTCTCAAGGCATTGACCATGACGTCCTTCGCCATCCCCGGGTGAGCCGCCACCCCGGTGACGGCGAGGGTCGCGGCATCGGCGCTGAAGGTCTCGAAGTCCACCTCCCCGGGGGATTCGCCGTCGAGCGTGTAGCCGACATCGGCCCCGAGCTGCCCGAGATCGAGCTTGTCCATGCCGCGGGCGATCTCCTCGTCGGGGTTGAAGCAGATGCGGATGCGTCCATGCCGGATCTCCGGATGCTTCAGCAAATGCCGGGCGGCTGCCATGACGACGGCGACGCCGGCCTTGTCGTCGGCCCCGAGCAGGGTGGTGCCGCTGGCCGTGATGATGTCGTGCCCGATGGCTTCGCGAAGGTGCGGACAGGTCTCGACGGAGAGCACCTGGGCGGGATCGTCCGGCAGGACGATGGGACGGCCGTCATAGTTGCGATGGACGATGGGGCGGGCCGCGCCGGGAAGGTTCGTGGCCGTGTCGACGTGCGCGAACCATGCCATCGTGGGCGCGTTTTCGCATCCGGGCGAAGCCGGAAGAGTCGCCATGACGTAGCCGTGCCCGGTGAGAACGACCTCCGCCGCCCCGATCTCCCGCAGCTCCCGCTCCAGCAGCCGCAACAGGTCCCACTGTCCCGGCGTGCTCGGAGTCGTCTCACTGTGATCGTCAGCCCGAGTGTCGATCCGCACATAGCGGGTGAAGCGGTCGAGGAGGTCATCGAGGTCGATCGGCTGGCTCATGCCGGCTGTTTGTGCGTCGGAAGCCCCTCCAGGACAATCCCGATTCGGATTTTGCGACTTTCCGGCTCAGGGATACCCCTATTTTCGGGCCACCAGGGAACCGGGCTCGCTTCTCCAGAGG
>RFJS01000597.1 GCA_003694825.1 Verrucomicrobiota bacterium
GACTTCGGCTTCACCGGAGGCGCCCGTCGGGACGGAAATGCGCAGGCGGGAGCCGTCGATGATCGTGCCTGCGATGAGCGGATGGCTGCTGGTGGCGGTGAAGGTGAGCACCGATGGATTTTCCCCGTCCGGATAGACGCTGGCGCGACGGACTGAGTGGATGGTGATGAGGTGATTTGTGCCGACGATTCCGGAGACAAAGTCGTGCAACGGCAGCTCCCGGAACGGATCCTGCCCGGTGTCGTAGACGGGTTGAGCGGCGATCATGTCGACGACACTCATGCCGGTGCCCATGACATGCCCGAAGACGGCGTAACCAGCGCCGAAGTCGGATGGTTTGAGGACGTTTGTATTGTCGACGGTGTTGAAAAAGAATCCGCTGGTCGCGGAGTTCGGTTCACTGCGCCGGGCCATCGCGATCGATCCGCGAATGTTTGGGAGATTATATTCGAGCTGGATCGGGGCGAATTCTTCGACCCGCCCGGGCGGGATCACCGCAGTGTAGCTGCCGCCCTGAACGACGAAGTCGGGGACGGAGCGATGGATGATCGTGTTGTCGTAGCGGCCGGCGTCCACATAGGCGAGGAAGTTGGCCACGGTCTGAGGGGCGGCGTTGCGATTGAGCAGGACGTTGAAGGCGCCAAAGAGGGTGTCGAACTGCACGATCTCGGCCGTTTCCGGGTCGATTCCGGTGAGAGCGAAGTGAGCCTTGAGATCGATTTCCGTCAGCCCGTCGCCCACGGCGATGTCTTCAAGGGCGCCGACGTTTTCCGGCATCTGGGCCGAAGCGGGGGCGGAGACCAGAAAGAGCAGTGGGGCGAGTTGCAGGCCGCGGAGCAGACAGCCGTGTTTTCTGCGCATCGCGGGGAAGACAGTGAAACAGGTGCGGCGATGCGAGCCCGTTTTGCCTGTGCCGGTGCCCGGCGGTGCGTGGCGGAGCGCTCCTTTGTCGCGAGAAGGAGGGGGTCAGGCGTCCGTTTTCGGCGTTTTCGCATTGGGACGGGCCGGCGGCGTCGCCCGAGAGGGCGGCGAGTTCACCCGGAGTGTGGATTCGACTTCGGTCACGCCGGGGACGTCCAGCGCGATGACGATGGCCCGGCTCAGTTCTTCGGGTGAATTGACGGTGCCGGAGAGGCGCACCCGGCCGTCCTCGCAGCCGACGGTGATGGCCCAGCCGTCGACGTGAGGATCGAGAAGGAGCCGTCCTTTGACCGTGGCGATGATGCGGATGTCTGGCCACTCCTCGCGCAGATGGCTTTGGGCCTCTTGTGTCTTTTCTCGAAGGATGCGGCCTGCTCGTTCGAGTTCGCGGACGAGGCGGTCGGGATCGAGGTTCCACTCGCGGAGCTTGTTTTCGATAGCAGTGTGAAGGTCGTCTTTGGGGTTTTCGGTGGGCGATGCAGACGTTGAGGCAGGCTGGGCCTGTGCCGAACCGAGAGAAGTGAGCAACGCCCAGAAGCTGATGATTGCCAGCGGACGGCCGATGCGCATCCGGGAGCGGCTCTCAGACCGCGTTGGTCGAATTGGAGGCATGATCAGCCGTTTTTATGGTGAGGTTCCGGGGATCGCAAGATCCGGGCAGGGACGGGAGCGGGTGGATAGTGGGGACAGGGGAAAGGTGCCTGTTCCCCGGGACGGGGCACGGTCCCGGGACATTGCCAGCCCGGGCGGACGTGGAGCGGGGACGCAATGCCGGTGCGACTTGCCGCGAACCCGTGGCTGCGGCATGACGTTGCGCATGGGCGAAGAATCTCTGGTCGAGGTCGCGGTTGTCGCGCGGGACGCCTGTGCCTGGCCGGTCGTCACTCGATTGGGCGGCGACCGGATCGGGGTGGTGTTTCACAACCGGCCGAGCCATGGGTTTCTGGAAGGGGATGTCGAGGCCGTGGTCAGTTCCGATGGGGGGCGCTCGTGGACTGCGGCAGGCGTGCCTGCGCCGCATGAGCCAGGCTCCAATCGGGTTCACATCGCGAGTGGAATCGATCCGGCTGGAAACTGGGTCGTCCTGACCACCGGCCACAAGGTCACTGCGGGACGAATGGTCGGTGCGGCACCGCTGTGGTATTCCCGATGCGCGTCGCTCGAGAAGGGCGAATGGCGGATCCAACGCCATCTCGACCTCCGATTGCCCGTGCCGTTTTGCATTCCACACGGACGCATCTGGCCGGTGGGGGAAGACCGTCTTGTTGCCACGGTCTACCAAAGCCAGGGACCTGGACGCCCGAGCCGGACCTGGGTAATCGTCTCTGACGATGGGGGCGCGTCCTGGGCGAGTGTCAGCCAGATCGGCGATGGCGACACCAACGAGGCGGTCCTGCTGCCGATCGAAAATGGGAAGCAGTGGATTGCGGCGGTCAGAACGCACCGCGATCACCATGTGGACCTTTTCCGCGCGCCAGATCCCTCCGGACCATGGACGCTGCAGGGGGCCGTGACGCTGCCGATGCAACATCCCGCCGACTTGTCGGCACTCGGGGATGGACGAATCCTCCTCACCTATGGGATCCGCAACAAAGGGTTGATGGGGATCGGTGCCCGCCCCAGCGCCGACTTCGGAAAGACCTGGGGCGCTCCGGTGGTCCTCTGCACCTTCCCCGGCGCGACCGATTGCGGTTATCCCTCGACGGTGCCCCTCGACCGGAACGGAGAACACCTTTTCACCGCGTGCTACACCAATCACTCCCTCCGCCACACCGGTTATCAGCTCCTCTCGCTGCACTGGCGCTTCACCGATTGGTTCACCCCGCGCCCCCTCCGCTCCATCAGCGACGGACATCCCCTCCAAATCTAACCCTAACCCCTTCCGCGAAACGCTCCCCCCTGAATAAGGGACAGGCTAAAAACGCTTGCGTGTGTGTGGGGGAGTATGGAGTGTGCGAGGATGAGGCAGCGACGGTTGCGCAAGGCGAAGAGTGAGGGCGGGGTGTATCACGTGATGACGCGCTGTGTGGGCGGGGCGTCGTTGC
>RFJS01000598.1 GCA_003694825.1 Verrucomicrobiota bacterium
GCGCCGCCCTCGATGCCGGCTACAATCACTTCGACCACGCCGACATCTATGGCGCCGGCGCCTGCGAAACGCTCTTCGGTGAATTTCTCGCGGAAAACCCCTCGGTGCGCGACGCCATCATCCTCACCAGCAAATGCGGGATTCGCTTCAAGGACACCCCCGATCCCGGCGCCCCGGCGCGCTACGATTTCCGCGCCGACTACATCGTCCAGTCCGTCGAAGGCTCCTTGCGGCGTCTCCGCACCGACCGGCTCGACCTGCTCCTGCTGCATCGTCCCGACTATCTGATGGATCCCCGGGAGGTCGCTGAAGCCTTCGCGCACCTCAAGGCCTCGGGCAAGGTGCGGCACTTCGGGGTGAGCAACTTTCGTCCCTCGCAAGTGGCGATGCTGCAGGCGGTGCTGCCCGAGCCGCTGCTGGTCAACCAGGTGGAAATCAACATCCACAACATTCGCGCCTTCGAAGACGGCACGCTCGACCAGTGCCAGCAGCTCGGGATGCGCCCCCAGGCGTGGTGCCCGCTCGGCGGCGTGGCCTATCCCGCGTGGGGCAACACCTTCACGCCCGAAGACGAGGCCCGCATCGCCGCCGAACTTCAGCGGCAGGCCTCGGCCTACGGCACCGAACCCTGGATCGTGGCGCTCGCCTGGATTCTGAAACACCCCTCCGGGATCGTCCCCATCATCGGCTCGACCACTCCCGAACGCATCGCCGCCGCCGGCCGGGCGCTGGCCCTCGACTACAGCCGCGAAGACTGGTATCGCCTGCTCGAAGCCCGCAACGGCCACCCCGTGCCCTGACCACGCTCGCCGGAAGACGGCCGCCGTGGCGCCATCCGCAAATCCCGTCCGCTGCCGCCCCGGCGAGGTTCGCCCGGCATCCCGACCTGTCCCCGCGCGCCTCGGACCAGGACCTACTGCAGCCGCACTTTGGCAACGCGCGCCGGCCGGCGCGCCACCACGAAAAGCGATGAGCCGATCGGCAGCGGCAGTCCGGTGCGGTTGAGCAGACGCTCCAGCCAGGCCACGCCGAGGCAAAGCTCGTTCACCACCGGCACGGGCGGCCGCACATCGCTCGAACCATCCCGTCGTGGCAGCAGCTTGCGCCGCGCCGCCACCAGCGGCAGCAGAAAGCAGTTCCAATACGTGGCGAACTCGACCCGCAGCCCCGCCTCACGCACCAGGGCCAGGGTGCGACGGCGCGTCAACCGCCGCCGGCTCTGCACCCGCTCATCGTGATAGGACCACAGCCAGGGCAGCGCGGCGCCGTTGAGCACGAGCACACCGCCCGGCTTCAGGCACCGGAAAAACTCCACCAGCGCCAGCAGCGGCACCTCCACCTGCGTGAGCACGTCGAGACTGACGATCGCGTCAAACTCCCCGTCCCCAAACGGGATCTCCTCGACCGATCCCTCCCGCACATCGAACCCCGCGGCCGCCGCCCGCTCACAGGCCAGCGGCGACACATCGATCCCGCGCAACACCGCTCCACTGCTCCACGCGGACAACCCCCGCAGCATCCCGCCCGTGCCGCAGCCGGCGTCGAGCACCACCGCGTTGTCCGGCACGCCGGTGCGTCGCAGCGCGTCAATCACCCGTTCGCGCAGGGCGCGAAAATACCAGAGACGATCCTCCGCAGCGGCGAGACGTTCGTATTCGGCAGCTTCCATCAGGTTCGACCGGCAGACGCTGCCCCCGCAACGGCCATCCCGCAACGCAATTCCCCGCCGAGTCCCCGGCCGCAGCCGGCCTGCCGCCCGGGTCTCGTGCCGGGCACGCCGCCCCCCCGGGCCGAAACCGGCCGTGTGGATTTGACATCCCGCGATCCCTCGCCGACCAATCGCGCCTCATGCCGAAAAAAGCCGCCCTGCTCGTCAACCTTGGCTCGCCCGATTCAACCTCCGAGGCCGACGTCCGCCGCTATCTGGACGAGTTTCTCTCCGATGACCGCGTCATCGATTCTCCGAAACTCATCCAGCAATTCGTCCTGAAGTGCTTCATCCTGCCGAAGCGTCCGAAACAGTCGGCCCACGCCTATGCCACGATCTGGACGCCCGAGGGTTCGCCGCTCATGGTCACCAGCCGCAACCTGCAACGACTCGTGCAGGAGCGCGTCGAGGTGCCCGTCGAGCTGGCCATGCGTTACGGCAACCCCTCCATCCCCGACGCCATCGCGCGGCTCGCCGCCGACGGGGTGGACGACCTCTACCTCGTCCCCCTCTACCCGCACTACGCCATGTCCAGCTACGAGACCGTCGTGGTGCGCGTGCACGAGGTGGTCCGGGAAAAGGCGCCGCAGATGCGCGTGACCACCCTGCAGCCGTTTTACAACGACCCGGAATACATCGAGGCGCTCTACCAGAGCGCCAGGGCCGACCTCGAGAGCGGCTACGACATGGTGCTCTTCAGCTACCACGGGATCCCGGAGCGCCACCTGCGCAAGGCCGACTCCTCCCGCGCCCACTGCACGATCGTCCCGAACTGCTGCGAAGTCGCCTCTCCCGCCCACGCCACCTGCTACCGCGCCCAGTGCTTCGCCACCACCCGCGCCTTCGTCCAGCGCGCCGGCATTCCCGAGGACAAGTGGCGCGTCTCCTTCCAGTCCCGCCTCGGCCGCGAACCGTGGCTGCAGCCCTACACCGACGAAGAGCTCAAGCGGCTCGCCGCCGCCGGCGTCAAGCGCCTGCTCGTCATGACCCCGGCCTTCGTCTCCGACTGCCTCGAAACCCTCGAGGAGATCGCCATCGGCGGAAAAGAGACCTTCCTCGAAGCCGGCGGCGAATACTTCAAACAGATCCCCTGCCTCAACGAACACCCGCTCTGGGTGGACTTCCTCGCCCGCCGGATCAACGCCTGGCAACCCTGAGCGCATCCGCGGGGTCTTTGCCGCCACGGCACCGCGGCGGTGCCCTCACGCCTCGCGAAACACCCCGGCCTCGACGCGAAACACCTGCCACTGCCCCTCGCCGGCATTCCCCGGCAAGGTCGTCCCCGTGGCGAAAAGCTGCACGTCGTCCTCCAGCGCCGCCCAGAAACGCTCCCGCCGCACGGGATCGAGCTCGCCGAGGACATCATCCGCCAGGACCAGCGGCGCGACGCCGCTGCGCTCGCGCACATCGCGCAATTGGCCGAACCGCAACGCCAGCACCAGCGCCCGCTGCTGCCCCTCCGAGGCGAAGATCGCGGCATCCTTCCCGCCGAGCCGGAAGGCGAAATCATCCCGGTGCGGCCCCCTCTGCGTGGAGCCCACCTGCACATCGCGCATCTTGTTCTTCGCCAGCAGCGCCAGAAACGCTTCCGCCGAGTCCGCCTCCACATCCGGCCGGTAGGCGACCGTCCCGGTCTCCGCCCCGTCTGAAATCCGCCCGTGAAAGGCCTCCACCAGGCCGCCGAGCTTCTCCATGGCCTGCCGCCGGGCCGCGATCAGGCGCACCGCCGCCGGGGCCATCTCCCGCTCGAACGCCTTCAGGGCGGACCCCGCGCCGCCCTCCTTGAGCAGCCGGTTGCGATGCTCCAACGCACGGTGATACTTTTGCAGCGCCTCGAGATACCCCGGCTCGCACCCCGCCAGATGCAGATCGAGGAATCGGCGCCGTCCGGCGGGCGCGCCGCGAATGAGCTGAATATCTCCGGAGGAGAACAACACCGTGGGAAACCGTCCGAGGTAATCGGCGAGGCGGCGCACCGGCTCGCCGTCGAGCGTCGCTTCCTTGCCCCGCAGGCGTATCCGCACGATCACTTCGCTGCGCCCTGTTCGCTCGTGCTCCAGCACATAGCCGATCCCGGCCTCACCGGCCCCGTCGCGGATCAACGCGCGATTGTCGCCGGGCCGAAACGCCCGCAGAGCGGAGACATAGCCGATGGCCTCCAGCAGGTTCGTCTTCCCCTGGCCGTTGGCCCCCACGAAAAACACCCGGCCGCGGCCAAACTCGAGCGAAGCTTCGGCGATATTGCGAAAGTTCTGAAGGCGGATCGTCGAGAGCTTCACGCGTGTTCAGATTTCGATGACCGTGACACCGCCGTCACCCTCCGCAGCCTGTTCGGCCTCGAGGTCGGCCCATGCCTGCGCGATCCCCGCCGCCAGCGCCTTCCAGTCGGCCTCTGTCGTTTCCCAGCCGGCGCTGACACGGATCGTGCGCCGGGCCGCCTCCGCGCTCAGGCCCATCGCAGCCAGCACGTGGCTGGGGTGGGCGGAAGCCGTGGCGCACGCCGAGCCGGTCGACACCTCGAAACCGAGGCGGTCGAGCCGCGTCACCCAGCGGGTGTTCTCGTGCCGGGGCATGGTCAGCGAGACCGTGTTCCACAGCCGCGGCGCCCCCTCCCCGACCACCGCCACGCCCGGCACCGCCTTGCGGACGGCGGCGATGAACGCATCGCGCCAGCCCATGCGCTCGGTCCGATCGTCCATCCCGAACGCCTCGCAAACCTCCAGCGCGGCGACCATCGCCGCGATCCCGGAATAGTCCTCGGTGCCGGCGCGATGGTCATGCTCCTGCGCACCGCCGCGTGCCCCCGCGAATCCCTCGGCACCGGCCGCGAGGCGGAGAAACCCGGTGCCCTTCGGCCCGCCAAACTTATGGGCGCAACCGATGAGGAACGCCTCCGCCGGAAGCTCCGCCGCCGGCAGCTTGCCGATCCACTGTGAGCTGTCCACCGCGAGAAACACCCGCCGCCGCCGGCACACTTCCGCGATCTCGCCGACGGGATTGAGCACCCCCGTCTCATTGTTCGCCGCCATGGCGATCACCAGCGCGGACTTCTCCCGCGCGAGCGCCGCATCCAACGCCGCGACATCCACCCGGCCGGCCGCGTCGAGGCGCAGCAGCCGCAACCGCCGCCCCAGCCAGGCGCGCGCGGACGCCAACGCGCTGGGATGCTCGGCCGGCGAGATCCACACCGCGGCATCCTCGGGCAGATGGCGCGCGGCCCAGATGGCGACGGCGTTGTTTGCCTCGGTCGCGCCGCTGTTGAAGACGATCGACTCCGGAGCGCTCCCGAC
>RFJS01000016.1 GCA_003694825.1 Verrucomicrobiota bacterium
CTGGTGAGGCGGTCCCCGGGGGGGCGCGAAATGGTTTCGTGTCGACCCGTGGGGTGGGGCGTCCCAGCGTTGCGTTTGCTCACATGACCGATCCATTGGTGGAAGACAATGTCGCGATGCTTGCCCAGGCGGTGCGCCTGGTGGCCCCGATGCCCGCGACGCTTTTTGATGCGAAATCGCCCGCGTCGCTCGGTGCGTCGATCGGCGGGCATCTGCGGCATGTCATCGATCACTATCGGTGTTTTCTGCGCGGCGCCGAGACGGGGGCGATCGACTATGACGCGCGCGAACGCTCGCCGGCGATCGAGAGCGACCCCGAGGTGGCGGTGGCGGCCCTGCGCGAGGTGAGCGATGAGCTCGGACAGCTTGCGGTGGAAGTGCTGGATGCGGCGGCGCGGGTGCGCATGGACACCGGAGGTGCCGAGGAGCGGCCGTGGACGCGGTCGAGTGTGCGTCGCGAGCTGCAGTTTCTCCTCAGCCACACCGTGCATCACTTTGCGCTGATCGCGATGATCTGCCGGGCCCGGGGGCATGCGGTCGAGCCGGAGTTCGGGGTGGCGCCGTCCACGCTGAGATACCGCCGCCAGGCGGGGTGAAGGGGGAGGGCGGCAATGTGCACCGCAATGTGGTGGCGCGGGGATGACGGCAGCTTTGCCGTCTTTTTCAACCGCGATGAGAGCCGGTTGCGGCCGCGATCGTTGCCGGTGCGCGCGGCGGTGTCGCCGGAGGGCGTGCGTTTTCTCGCGCCGCGCGACCCGGCGGGCGGCGGCACCTGGCTGATGGCCAATGAGCGAGGCGTGGTCGTCGGCGTGCTCAATCACTATGCCGCGCAGGCGAGATGCCCGCCCGGGCGGCGCAGCCGCGGGGAGCTGCCGGTGCGCGCGGCGGGGGCGGTCGATGCCGCCGGTGCAGGAGCGGTGCTGGAGGCGGTGAGGCTGGCGGATTTCGCGCCGTTTCTCTTCGTGGCCTGGGATGCCGTTTCGGTGCGCGCGTGGGTGTGGGATGGCGCTGAGCTGGGGGCGATCGAGGCGCTTGTGCCGCCGCTGACAACCTCTTCGTATCGCACGGCGGAAGTGCTGGCCTGGCGGCGGGCGCGTTTTCGGGAACGGGTGCCGGATCCGGCGGCGCCGGGAGCGCGGGAGGCCATGGCCGCGTGCCAGCTCGATGCGGCCCATCCGGACGGGGCCTTCAATATCCGGATGGACCGAGCCGACGCTCGCACGGAGAGCGTGTGCCGGATTTCGGTCGGCGGGGGGCGTGTGGTTTACGAACACGGCCGGAGGGCCGACGACACGGTGGCGCCGCTGGACCGTTCGGTCTGCGAGCTTGCGCTGTCGCGTTGAGATGAGGTGCGGAGCCATTCGCCCCGGCAGAACCGACGCATGAAACGCTGGTCATTGCTTTTCCTATACATCGGGCTTCTGGTGCTATCGCACCTCGTGCGCGACGCAGATGGGCCGGTGCGGCCGCCGCGGCCCGGCCAGGCGGTGATGCAAATTCCGGAGACGCGCGGCGGCGAGCCGACGGGCCGGCGGATCACCCTGGCTTACCGTGACACGGGGGCGCCCGAAGGCGGGGGCGGCGTGCGCGATCCTGTCGTGCTGCTGCACGGAAGCCCGGTGGCGACGGAGGCCATGGAGCCGTTGATAGGCCGGCTCGCCGGGACGGCGCGGGTCATTGCGCCGGATCTGCCGGGTTTCGGGGGCTCTGAGCGAGCCGTGGCCGATTATTCCTTCATCGCGCACGCCCACGCGGTGCTTGCTCTGTTGGACGAGCTCGGCGTGGAGCGGGTGCATCTCGCCGCCTACAGCATGGGCGGCGGCGTGGCGCTGGAGATCTGCCGGCTGGCGCCGCGGCGGGTGGCGTCGGTTTCGATGCTCTCGGCGATCGGTGTGCAGGAATTGGAGTTGCTGGGCGACTACGGGCTCAACCACCTCGTGCACGGGTTGCAGTATACAGTCATCCGCGCGCTCGTCGCGGGGACGCCGCATTTTGGCTGGCTCGACCGCTTTCCCCTCAACCTCAGCTATGCGCGCAACTTTCTCGATAGCGACCAGCGGCCGTTGCGCGGGATCCTCGAGCGGCTGGAGCAGCCGGTGCTCATCGTCCACGGCCGGGAGGATTTTTTTGTGCCGCCGGCGGCGGCGCGGGAGCATGCCCGCATCGTGCCGCAGAGCCGGCTGGTCTGGCTGGAGGGCGGGCATCTCCTGGCCATCACCGATCCGGAGCGGGTGGCTAGACCGCTGGTGGCGTTTCTGCGCGATGTCGAGGCGGGGCGCGCTGCCGGTCGCGGAGAGGCTTCGCCGCAACGGCTGGCGGCGGCCCGGGAGCCATTCGACTTCCGGCGTCACGGCGTGGGCGGGACGGGCCGCGAGGTGGCGGGCGCGGTGTTTCTCGCGTTGGCGACGCTGGCGAGCGAGGATCTTGCCTGCATTTCGGGTGGACTGCTCGCGGTGCGGGGGGCACTGAGCTGGAGCGCGGCCCTGCTCGGGTGTCTCGGCGGGATCGTCGTGGGGGATGTGCTTTTGTTTCTCGCCGGGCGATGGCTGGGGCCGCGGGCGCTGCGGCGGCGGCCGTGGCGCTGGTTCGTTTCGGCGGCGCAGGTGGAGCGCTGTGCGGGGCTGTTCCGGCGGCGCGGCGGCATGCTCGTGCTCCTGGCGCGGTTCATGCCGGGGTTGCGGCTGCCGACGTATTTTGCGGCGGGCGCGGTGGGCATGGGGCTGGGGCGTTTTTTGGGGTATTTTCTCGGGGCGGCGGTGTTGTGGACGCCGCTGCTCGTGGGGGCGGCGGCGCTCGTGGGCGACCGGATGCTGGGCTGGGCGGAGCAGGCGGGCGGCTGGGGATGGATGGCGGCGCTGGGAGGGGTGGCCGCTCTCTGGGGCGGCATGCGGCTGGCCACGGTTGTATCGACACACCGGGGACGGCGGCTGCTCTACGGCTGGTGGCGGCGGAAAGTGCGCTGGGAGTATTGGCCGGCCTGGGCGCTCTATCCGCCGGTGCTTGTCTATATCGTCTGGCTCGGTCTGCGCCATCGCGGGCTCACGGTGTTTACGGCGGCGAATCCGGGCATGCCGTGCGGCGGGCTCGCGGGCGAATCGAAGGCGGCGATCCTCGGGGCCTTTCCTCCGGGGTTGCCCGAGCTGGCGCGCTTCGCGGTCATCGCTCCGGAGGAGGACGTGGAGCACCGGCTGGTGAGCCTCGACCGCTTCATGGCGGCGAACGCCCTGCGCTATCCCGTGGTGCTGAAGCCGGATGTCGGTGAGCGCGGGCAGGGTGTATCCATCGTCAGGACACGGACGGAAGCGGCGGCGGTGCTGGCGCGGTGCCGGGAGGCGCTGATCGCGCAGGCGTTTGTGCCGGGCCGGGAGTTCGGGCTGTTCTACGTCCGGCACCCCGGCGCGCCGCGGGGGCTGCTGATTTCGATCACGGCGAAGGAGCCGACGCGCGTGACGGGCGATGGACGGCGCACCCTCGAGGAATTGATCCTCGACGATGATCGGGCGGTCTGCATGGCACCATTCTTCTTCCGGAAGCTGGCCGATCGCCTCGGAGAGGTGCCGGCGGCGGGCGAGGTGGTGGCGCTGTCGGAGCTGGGGACGCACTGCCGCGGCGCGCTCTTTCTCGACGGGTGGGACGAAGTGTGGAGTGCGGCGTTGGAGGCGCGGGTGGATGCGGTGAGCCGGCAGTTGCCGGGGTTTTATTTTGGTCGTTTTGACGTGCGCACGCCGTCGGCCGAGGCGCTGCGGGAGCAGGGCGAGTTCAGGATCCTCGAGGTCAACGGCGTCACCTCGGAGAGCACGCACATGTATGACCCGCGTTACAGCGTGTTACAGGCCTGGCGCATACTTTTCACACAGTGGAGGCTGGCGTTTTCGATCGGTGCGGCGAATCGTGAGCGGGGACACCGGCCGGCGTCGGTGCGCGAAATTTCCAGAACCATCGTCGGGCATCTCGGTCGGGAAAAATTCGAGGCATGAAACAGTCACAGGAAGAGCCGGGAAGCGCGCCGCCACCCGGCGAGCTGGTGCGGATGGCGGATGTATTGCCTCTGCTGGGACGGCCGGGGCTGCGCTGGGCGGGACGGGTACTCGAGCGGTTGCTGGCGCTGGATATCATCAACCGGGTGCATGCGGCGGCGGTGGCGGAGGCGGAACCACGGGCCTTTCTGACGCGGGCGCTGGAGGCGTTCGGGGTGCGTTACGAGGTGGATCCCGCGCAGTTGCTGCGCATCCCTTCGGAGGGGCCGGTGGTGGTGGTGGCGAATCATCCTTTCGGGGGCGTCGACGCGATCATTCTCACGGCCCTGCTGGCGGGGATGCGAGGGGACGCGCGGGTGATGGCGAACCATCTGTTGTTGCGCATCCCGCAGGTCCGGCCGGTGCTGATCGGGGTCGATCCGTTCGGCGGGCCGGAGGCGGCGCGGCGCAATGTGCGCGGCATGCAGGAGGCGCTCGATCACCTCATGGACGGCGGCCTGCTGGGGGTTTTCCCGAGCGGCACGGTCTCGCATCTGCAGTTGCCGCGGGGGGTGGTGGAGGATCCGCCGTGGACGCAGCATCTGTTTCGCCTTGTGAAGCGCAGCGGGGCGACGGTCGTGCCCGTCTTTTTCGAGGGGCGCAACAGTGCGCTCTTTCAAGCGGCGGGGCTGGTGCATCCGCTGCTGCGCACGGCGCTGATTCCGCGGGAGACAGCGCGGCGTCGGGGCGAGGTGGTGCGGCTGGCAGTGGGGCGTCCGCTGCCGAAGGCGCGGATCGAGGGGTTTGACGACGCGGCGCGGTTTACGCGCTTTCTCCGGGTGCAGACGTATCTGCTGGGGGAACGGAAGGCGGCGGCTCCGGCGGCTTCGCCGAAACCGGCGGGCCGGCGGGGGCGGGAGCCGGAACCGATCGCGCCGCCGGAACCGGTCGCGGCGCTGGCGGCGGAGGTGGCGCGGATCCCGGCGGAGGATCAGCTCGTGCAGGAGGGGGATTTCCGGGTGTTTGTGGCGCGCTGGTCGCGCGATCCGGCGTTGTTGCGGGAGATCGGCCGCCTGCGCGAGGAGACTTTTCGCGCCGCGGGCGAGGGCTCGGGGCGGGCGCGGGACTTGGACGGGTTTGACCGGCATTATCTGCAGATCGTGTTGTGGGACGACGCGAGGCAGTGCGTGGCGGGAGGGTATCGGGTGGCGCGGGTGGACCGTGTGCTTCGTGCCCGCGGACGGCGGGCGCTTTACACGGCGACGCTTTTCCGGTTCCGTCCGGGGTTTCTGCGGGAGCTGGGGCCGGCGATGGAGCTGGGGCGTTCGTGGATCCGGCTGGCGTATCAGCGCAAGCACAACGCGCTGGCGCTGTTGTGGCGGGGCATCGCGGCGCTGGTCGTGCGGGAGCCGGAGGCGTGTGTGTTGTTCGGCCCGGTGAGCATCAGCCGCGATTACCAGCCGCTGTCGCGAGGGCTGATCGTGTCGTTTTTGCGCGAGACGCTGCTCGACCGTGGCCTGGCCTCGGCGGTGAAGCCCGTGAAGCCCTATCGGCTGCAGGGGCGGGCGGCCCGGCTGGCGCGGGAGGCGGGCCGCGCGGTGCGTACGATCGATGATGTTTCGCTGCTCGTTTCGGAGATCGAGGCGGACGGCAAGGGCGTGCCGATCCTCTTCCGGCACTACCTGCGGCTGCACTCGATCGTGCTGAGCTTCAACGTCGATCCGGCCTTCGCCGATGTCGTGGACGGCCTGCTTCTGACCGATCTGCGCCGCACCGATCCGAAGATCCTGCAGCGTTTCATGGGTGCGGAGGGGCTGGCGCGGTTTCGGGCGTTTCAC